>NZ_RAWN01000005.1:0-103241 GCF_003668895.1 Corallococcus sp. AB045 | reverse complement strand
CCTGCGTCCCCTGCGTCCCCTGCGTCCCCTGCGTCCCCTGCGTCCCCTGCGTCCCCTGCGTCCCCTGAGGCCCACCTCACTCAAGAAGGACTCCTCGGTGCGCCTGCATCAGTCACCGGGCTGGAGGATGCGCCGGTGGCACGCCCTTGCGTTGAGGAGCGTGGCGCCCGCGCCTCCGCGTCAGCCACCACTCAAGACGATGCGCAGGGGGAATGCCCTTGCGATGGGGAGCGTGCCTCCGGCACCACCGCGCAAGCCGAGGCGCTGGAGGCACGCCCTTGCGTCGAGGTGCGCGGCGCCGAAAGCTTCGCGTCAGCCACCGAGCTGGATGATGCGCCGGATGCACACCCCAGCGGGGAGAGTCATGGCTTCGGCGCTCCCGCGCCAACCAACGAGCCGGACGAGACGCTACGGGTACGCCCAAGCGTTGATGCTCATTGCCTCTGCTGCCTCACGCCCATCGCCGGAGACACCGGGCCACTTGGGATTGCACCGTGCCTCGATGCGCAGGCCCTCCGTGTTGAGCTGGGCAGCGGGCAGTTGGTGTCTTCATCCAAGCCGGGGCTTGCCCCCTGTGGGGCCGGTGGGGAGTGCGCAGGGCGGGACGTGGTGGGCGCTGCCTGGGGAAACTTGTCCGACAGTCGGACAGGTTTTGGCGCCTCGTCTCCGGAGGGGGGCTCCCGCAGCGTGAGGCTCCATCCACCGGCTCCCGCAGATACTTCCGCGGGGCATTTCGCATCGTGGGCGAGGCGCTTCATGGACTCCTGGGCTTCCCTGGGGCGCTGCGCAGTGCGCCTCTGGCGCTTCATGGCCCATTCCCCAGGCTCCTCTGCTTCGCGAGCGACGACAGGCCTTCACGCTCACTGTCGTTCATGAAGCGCGCCCCGGCCCCCTGAAGAGGAGCGCGAACTCCGGGGGGCCGCGGCTGCATCCGTCCGTGCCTTTTGCCGCGAAGGATGTGTTCGCGAACTTCTGGCGAGGCGTGACTAGAAGGCGCCGGACAGGCCCACCATCTGGGTCCCGAGCATCGGGTTGATTGACACCGAGGACGCCCGCGCGGTGGCGGGCGCGGTGTCATCCACGCGGCCGTGCAGGAGCAGGGGGACGGCGACGCCGAACGCGGTGCCCAGCACTGCGCCGGTGAGCACGTCGGAGAGGTAGTGCTTGTCCGCGCCCATGCGCAAGAGACCCACGGAGGCGGCGATCGGCAGGCCCACGCCCCAGACGACGGCCTGGTGCTTGTAGCCGCGCATCGCGGCGACGGTGCCGGCGGACACGGCCAGGGAGAAGGCCAGGTTGGTGTGGCCACTGTAGAAGGACAGGTTGTTGTCGCTGGGGTGCGCGGTGAGGCCCTTTTCCTCCTCCGGGAGGACGTGGACGAAGGGACGCTCGCGGCCCACGGCGAACTTCACCGCCTGGTTGGCGACGGAGGCGAGGACGGCGCTCTGCACCATGATGGTGGCGTCCTGGGCGAAGAACTCCGTGGAGGCGCCACTGCTGCGTCCCACGGCGTACTGGGTGCCCAGGAGGCCCAGCGGCACGCCCGCGAACCCGATGATGTTGCTCCAGGTGTCCGCGCGCTTGCGGGACGCCTCCGTGTTGCCCGCGATGCCGCGGCCCCAGCGGTCCAGGCGGTTGAGCCGGTCGGTGCCGTCCGGAGCACGGTCGCACCAGCGGCACTGCGCCGGGGCCAGGTTGTCCTTGAACACCGACTCGCTGGAGATCCACAGCGCGCCCGCGGTGCCGGTGATGATGCCGTCGCGGGTCCAGTTGAAGCGCAGCGCGCGCGGCGCGTCGGAGGTGTCCTGCGCGGCGGCGGGGGACAGCGGCGCCAGCAGGAGCAGGCAGAAGGTGGCGAGGGGCCGGTATGAAGCAAGCATGGGGCGGAGGAGCATAAGGGCGCTCCGCCCTTTTCCCGCAATCCGGGTAGCGTGGGCTCGTCGCGCCCCGGCTTGGTCGTCCGCGTGTCATCGGCCCGTTTTCCCCGGCGCCATGGCGCCAGCCTTGGTGTTCCAGAACCTGTCCGACTGTCCGACAGGTTCTGGGCCCTGGGCGCCTCCAGCCGGAGCGGCGCTGTCGCGGGTCGGGCGGAAAGGCTCGCGTCCTTGGACTTCCCGGGTTCTGAGGGCGGCAGGCGAGCGGACAACGGGCCAGGGTGTGGGAATGCGCAGAAAGGAGCATGAAAACGGCGCCCCTGGCCGTTCTAGAGTCCTCGCCCCGCATGCCCCGCCCTGGCCGCACACTCCACGTCTTCCCTGATGCCGCGCGCCGCCAGGCTGCCCTGCGGACGGAGCGGCGTGCGCGGGGCATCGCCGTGGGGACCCACCTGCTCACGTGGGACGACTTCGTCCACGCGCTGGGTGGGGCGCGCGAGCTCAACCGGCGGCCCTGTCCCGCGATGGCGGCCCGCGCCGTGGTGGCCGGCCTGGGCGCCACGCTGGGCCCCACACCGTTCGGCGACTACGTGCGCGAGCCCGCCTTCGCCCGCGCCGCGGCGGACGTGCTGCTGGACCTGAAGGCCGGCCGGCTCTCCCCGCGCGAACTCCAGGACGCCGCGGAGGTGCTGCCCCCGGAGCGCCGTACCCGCGCGCGGGTCCTCGCTCGGCTCTATCACCTGTACGAACAGCGCCTGGCGGAGCTGGGGCTCGCGGACCGCGAGGACGTGCTCCGGGGCGCTCGCGAGGCGCTGGACCGGGGCGCGTGGCCCTCGGGCTGGGACGGGGTGACGGGGCTGGTGCTCCACGGCGTCTACGACGTGCGCCCGTCGAAGCTGGAGCTGCTGATGGGGCTCGCCGCGGCGTGCGAGGCCCGGCGCGTGTCTCTGCGCGTGGAGACGCCGGTGGGTGGCTCGCCGGTGGCGGACGCGGCGCTCGCGGCATTGTTCCGCGCCTTCGAGAACCGGGGCGAGACCATGCCCCACGTGGACCTCTTCAAGGCGGACGTCACCTTCGAGGGCCGCCCCTTCACGGACCTGGGCCGGCACCTGTTCTCGCCCCGCGCCGCTCGCGACGTGCTGAAGGGCGCGGTGGATGGGCTGTCCGTGTGGAACGCGACGAACGCGCGCGAGGAGGCCCGCGTGGTGTCCCGCGACGTGCGCCGCCTCATCGACTCGGGCAGCGCGCCGGGCGACATCGCCATCGCGTACCGGGACCTGGGCCCGGAGGCGGGCTGGCTCGCGGAGGCCCTGGGCGACCTGGGAGTGCCGGTGCGCCTGCCGTGGGGTGAGCCGCTCGCGCTTGCGGGGCCGGTGCGGCTGGCGCTGGAGCTGCCGGTGCTGATGGAGGACGGCTTCCCGGCCGAACGCGTGGCGGAGCTCGTCTCCAGCCGCTACGTGCCTTCGCTGTCGCGCGGTGGGCCGGATGCACCCGCGACCCTCTTCGCGCTCGCCGCCGCGCGCGACGACCGCCTGGGCGCCACGCGAGGCAAGGGCGCCTACGACGTGCGCCTGGAAGGGCTCGCGCGCCGGATGGCCGCGCAGGGCGGCAAGCGCAAGGAGGACGCAGTCAAGGTGATGGCCGTGCGCGCGCTGCGCGACCGCGTGATGCGGCTCATCGACGAATGCCGCCACATCCCCCAGGAGGCCCCCGCCGCGGAGTCGATCGCCGCGTGGTGGAAGGTCGTGGAGCGGCTGGGCCTGCTGGACTCCGCGGGGCCCCTGGAGGCTCGCGAGGCCGGGACCCTGGGCGCACGCATCGAGGACGCAAGGGCCCGGGACGACGCGGCGCTCGCGGCGTTCCGCCAGCGGATGGAAGCGCTGCTGCGCTCGCTGCGCGCCGTGGGCGGAGGTCCCCGCATCACCCGGCGCGTGCTGGGCCGGTGGCTGGCGGACGCGCTGCGCGACGTGCACCTGCCCGCGCGAGGCCCGTCCACGGGCGCGGTGGAGGTGCTGGACCTGGCGGAGGTGCCGGGCCGCACCTTCCGGCACCTCTTCGTCGCCGGGCTCACGGAAGGCCGGCTCCCCGGGAGGGATCCGCCGTCGCCGCTGTTGGGAGACGCGGAGCGCGTGGCGCTCAACCAGCACCTGACCCGCGACGTGTTCCGCCTCACCGGCGGCGAGTTCGACGACCGGGCGCCCTGGCGCCTCACGGAGGACCGGCTGCTCTTCGCCAGCGCGCTCGCGGCGGCGGAGGGCTCGTTGAGCCTGTCGTTCGCGGTGAAGGCCGCGGGGGGACAGGAGCAGGTGCCCTCCGCGTTCCTGGAGGAGGTGCGCAGGCTCACTGGCCACAAGTGGTCCACGCGCACGCTGCCCCCGGTGCTGCCGCTGGACGAAGTGCTCACGCCGCCGGAGCTGCGGCGCACCGTGGCGCTGGAGGCGCTGGCGGGCCTGACCTTCCCCTCCTTGCGTGTCACGGAACCGGACCCCGCGGGACAGGTGCTCAAGGACCGCTTCGGCGCGGACGACTGGTTCCGCAGCGCGCGAGAACTGGCCCACATGGAGGCCGCGCGCCTACGCTTCTTCGGCCGCGAGGACGAACTGCCCGGCGAGTTCACCGGCGGCGTGCAGGGCCCCCAACTGGAGCAGAAGCTGCGCGACACGTTCCACTTCGGCCTGGAGCGCCCGCTGTCCGCGAGCGCCCTGTCGAAGTTCGGCAACTGTGGCTTCCAGGGCTTCATCGCGTACGGCCTGAAGGTGGCCGAGCCCGTGGTGGCCAACGAGGAGTTCGACGCCCGGGGCCGAGGCACCTTCTGGCACCGCGTGATGGAGGAGGTCTTCCAGGCGCTCAAGGAGAAGAAGCTCCTGGGCCAGGCGCCGGAGGACATCCCCGAAGAGGTGCTGGAGAAGGCGGTCAAGAAGGCCAGCCGGCACTTCGCGGAGCTGTACCACGTGGGCCACCACGAGCTGTGGAAGCTCGCGGGCGAGAAGGCCCAGGCCATGGCCCGGCGCATCCTCGCGGATCCGCGGCATGGTCTGCCGTTCGACCCGCTGGTGCCCGAAGGCTTCGAGCTGCGCTTCGGCCCGGCGGCCGAGGACAAGCGCTGGAGCGACGTGAAGCTGATGGTGGCGGAGGACGCCATCGTCTTCGAGGGACAGATCGACCGGCTGGACACGGCCGGCGTGGAAGTGGGCGTCATCGACTACAAGACGGGCCGCCTGGACAAGCGCACGCTGAAGGAGAACCTGCTGCGGTCGGACTTCCAGCTCCCGCTGTACCTCTACGCCGCGCGCGAGGCCGGCCACGTGGGCGCGCGCAACGCGGCGTGGTTCTCACTGCGCACGGGCGACGCCATCCACCTGTCCTCCGTGCTGCCGCCCGCGGAGCTGGAGGACCTGCTGTCCACCGACCCGGAGGTGCGCCAGCGCGTGGCGGAGGCCGCCGGCCTCAACCTGCCCAACGCGGTGGAGTCGCTGGTGCGTCAGCTGCGCAAGGGCGACTTCCCGGCGCGGCCCAATGACTGCGGCAAGTGCGGCTACCGCGCGGTGTGCCGCATCACCGAGCGCCGCATCTCGGACGAGGGGAGCGGATGAGCGACACCGCGCCCCACATGCTCGCGCTGGAGAAGAACCTGGCCCTGATGGCGGGCGCCGGCGCGGGCAAGACGTACAGCCTGGTGACGATGACGCTGCACCTGTTCGCGGGAGCGCGGCAGGCGGAGCCGCTGCGCCCGTCCCGGCTGTGCATGCTCACGTTCACGGACAAGGCCGCCGCCGAAATGCGCAAGCGCGTCCGCGAGCGCCTGGACGCGCTGGCCCAGGGAGACGTCCCGCTCGACGCGGAGACGGGCCTGCGCGCGTCGCTCGCGAGGCTGGAGCGCCCGTTCCCCACGCAGGACGCGTGGCGCAAGGTGCGCGAGGAGCTGGGCGCCGCGACGGTGGGCACGTTCCACTCGCTCTGCGGTCAGCTCCTGCGCCGTGCGCCGCCCGCGGTGGGAATCGATCCCGCCTTCGAGGTGCTGGACGAGCTGGAGGCCGCGGGCCTGCTGGAGGACGTCACCGAACGCGTGGTCCTGGACGCGCTGGAGGGCGGCGACGCGCGCGTGCGCGAGCTGTGCGCGGAGCTGGGCTTCTCCGGCTCTGGCTTCTCCGACGGGCTCGTGGCCGCGCTGATGGACGTCTACGGCACGCTGCGCGAAGAGGGCCTCAAGGCCGCCACGGCGCGCGTGGGCGACGGCGTGGCGGACAAGGCGCAGCTCGAGGCCCTCATCGAGGATTGCCGCCGCCTCTGCCTGGACGCCCGAGCCCAGGACACCAAGGGCGAGTGGAGCAACCTCCTGTCCGCGTGCGAGCCCGCGTTGAAGGGCATGACGCCGGACACGTTCATGCAGCCGGGTCACTTCCCGCTGCTGCGGTCCGTGCTGCTGTCGGAGCCGCGCAACCTGGCCAACCTGCGCAAGGGCGCGGGCGCGTGCCTGAAGGAACTGCTCTGGAAGGTGAAGGGCAAGAGCGACGGCTCCGTGCGGCGGCTGGAGGATGCCTACGCCGCGTGGCGCACGGCGCCCTTCGAGGCGACCTTCCGCGACCTCCTGACCCAGGTGGAGGAGCGGCACGACGCGGAGCTGACCCGGCGCAACGTGTTCGACTTCACCTCGTTGCTGGTGAAGGCGCGCGACCTCTTGCGCGACCATCCGGAGTTTCGGCAGCAGGTGCAGGAGCGGCAGGGCGCGCTGCTGGTGGACGAGTTCCAGGACACCAACCGGCTGCAACTGGAGCTGGTGCTGCTCCTGTCGGAGAAGCGCGAAGGTGGCCCGCGCGAGCTGACGCCGGACGCGGACCTGGTGGCCTCGCTGCCCCTGGAGCCCGCGTTCCTGTGCGCGGTGGGTGACCGCAAGCAGTCCATCTACGAGTTCCGTGGCGCGGACGTGTCCGTGTTCAAGGTCCTCGCGGATAAAATCGAAGCCGAGGGCGGCATGCGCGGCTTCCTCCAGAACAACTACCGCTCGCTGCCCGGTGTCCTGTCCTTCTTCAACCGCGCGTTCGCCGGGCTGCTCGTGGCGAAGGAGGCGACGCCCCGTCCCTTCGAGGTCGTCTACGAACCCGAGACGGACGACCTGTCGCCCACGCGCCCGAACCTGGCCGACGGGCCCGTGGTGGAGCGGCTCACCCTGCCGGAGGCCGACACCGCCCCGGAGCTGCGCGAGTACGAAGCGGACGCGGTGGCCCGCAGGCTGCGGGTGATGCTCGCGCCCGGTGCTCCGCCAGCGGTGATGGCGGAGGACAAGAAGGGCCTGCGTCCCGCGCGCGGCGGCGACGTGGCCATGCTCTTCCGGACCTTCACGCACCTGGAGGAGTACCGGCAGGCGTTGATCCGCCACGGCGTGCCGCACCGGGTGCTGCGAGGCCGCGGTTTCTACGGGGCCCAGGAGGTGCGCGACCTCGCCTCGCTGCTGGCGCTGCTCGCGGACGCGGACGACGCGCTGGCGTTCGCCGCGGTGCTGCGCTCGCCGCTCGTCGGCCTGTCGGACGCGTCGCTGTTCCGGCTCGCGGGGGACCTGCCGCTGTCGCTCGGCTCACCCCGGCTGGTGGATGAAGAGGTCCGCGCCGCCATGTCCGCGCGCGAGCAGTCGCGGCTCGCGCGCTTCCTGGAGCTCATCCCCGTGCTGCGGCGCGAGAGGGATCGGCTGGGCGTGCATGCCCTCTTGCAGGCCGCGCTGGACGCGACCGGCTATCGCGAGGCACTCGCGGGCTCGCCCTACGCGGAGCAGGCGAGCGCGAACGTGGAGAAGCTCCTGTCGCTGGCGTCACGCCGGGACGAGCGCGGCACGGGCGGCTGCGTGGCCTTCGCGCGTGAGCTGCGCCAGCTGGCGGACTCCGACCCCAACGAGGCCCAGGCGGACCTGCTGGACGAGGGCGACCCGCGCGCAGTGCAGCTGCTCACCATCCACCGCGCGAAGGGCCTGGAGTGGCCGGTGGTCATCGTGCCCGGGATGGGAGGCCGCCGCCGCACCACGTCCGCCCGGGCCTACTTCGAGCGCTCCTTCGGCCTGGCCTTGCGGCCGTGGATGCCGGACTCGCTGGACACGTTCACCTCCGAACGCTTCGAGGCCGTGCGCGCCGAGCTGAAGGCCCGCGAGGACGCCGAATACCTGCGCCTGCTCTACGTGGCCCTCACGCGCGCCAAGGACCTGCTCGTATTGTCCGGCGGCGAGGAGAAGCGCGCGGGCACGGACACGTGGTGGCACCGCGTGGACCGACGGCTGGACGCGGATCCGGATCTGCGTGCGCTCGCCAACGACGTGGACGTGGAGCAGCTGCCGCCGCCCGCGGATCCGGAGCCGCCCACGAAGGAGCAACTCGAACAGGCGCGGATCCGCCTGGAGTCCGCGCTGGAGCGGATGTCCGACGAAGCCTCCGGGGCCGGTGCCGCCGTGTTCACCGACGCCCCGGCGGTCGCCTCCGTGCGCGCGGTCCAGGACTTTCTCACCTGCCCGCGCCGCTACCACCAGCTCCACCGCATGGGGCTCGCCGTCGGATCCGAACCCTGGGAGGCCCCCGTGCGCGCCGCGCCCCTCTTCGTGGAGCCCGACGGCTGGCTGCCCGTGGAGCGTCCGGACCAGCTCGTCACGCGGCTGTTGCGCGAGGTGGACCTGTCGCTCGCGGGCCCGGACGCGGAGGCCCCCGAGCGGCGCGCGCACCTGGAGAACCTCCTGCGCGGCGCGGGCCGGGATCCGGACGAGGACGACCTGGGCGACGTGCTCGCCACCGTGGAGCGCTTCCTGGGCACGACGTTCGCCCGCCAGCTCGCGGCGGTGCCCGCGTCCACCATCCACCGGGGCCTGGACTTCGTGCTGGACCTGGATGACTCCGCCAGCGTGGAGGGCGCCGTGGATCTGCTCTGGGAAGCGCCGGACGGCGAGGCCGTGGCGGTGCTCCTTCGCCCGGGCGCCCGCCACCCCCTGGGCCCGGCCGCGTGTGCTCACGAGCTGACAGCCCTGGCCCTGGCGTCCGCGCGGATGGTGCGCGACGGGGTGCCGGTGCGGGTGGGCGTGGCCTTCCTGGGAGACGCCTCCCCGGAGCCGGAATTCCTCCCGGCCGGATCCGCCGACGCCGGGGCGGTGCGCCGGCTGGCAGAGGGCGTCCGAGCGCTCGTCCAGGCCGAAATGTCGCGGGCATGGCCGGGGTGGGACAAGGCGGCCTGCCAGGCCCTTCACTGCGGCTTCGCGGAACACTGTCACCCGGCCCCTCCCGCGTGCTAAGCGGCGGGCACCATGCCGAACGTCGTCGTCATCGGAGCGCAGTGGGGAGATGAGGGGAAGGGCAAGGTCGTCGACCTTCTCACCGAGCACGCCCAGGTGGTCGTCCGTTTCCAGGGCGGCAACAACGCGGGCCACACGCTGGTGGTGGGTGGGCAGAAGACCGTCCTGCACCTGATTCCGTCCGGCATCCTTCACCCGGGCAAGACGTGTGTCATTGGCAACGGGGTGGTGGTGGATCCCGCCGTCCTCGTCGGAGAGATCGACGCGCTCAAGCCGCGCGGCTTCCTCAAGGATGACGCGCAGCTGCTCATCTCCGACAACGCCCACGTCATCTTCCCGTGGCACAAGCTGCTGGACAGCTTCCGTGAGAAGGCGCGCGGTGGCAGCGCCATCGGCACCACGGGGCGGGGCATCGGTCCGGCCTACGAGGACAAGGTGGCCCGCCGGGGCATCCGCGTGCGCGACCTGCTCCACCCGGAGCGCCTGCGCCGCCGCATCGACGAGCGCCTGCCCGCCGCGCTGGAGGAGCTGAAGGACCTCTGCGCCCAGGCGGGCGTGGACGTGCCGCGCCTGGAGACGCCGCAGGTGCTGGCGGAGTTCTCCGCCCTGGGCGAGCGGCTGCGCCCCTACGTGCACGACGTGTCCCTCTTCCTCTCCGAGCAGGTCCGCCGCGGCGCCCGCATCCTCTTCGAGGGCGCGCAGGGCACGCTCCTGGACGTGGACCACGGCACCTATCCGTTCGTCACCAGCTCCAACTGCGTGGCGGGCAACGCCGCGGTGGGCTCGGGCCTGGGCCCCACGGCCATCGACAAGGTGATGGGCATCAGCAAGGCGTACACCACGCGCGTCGGCGGAGGCCCGTTCCCCACGGAGCTGAGCGACGAGCTGGGAGACCGGCTGCGCAAGGTGGGCGACGAGTTCGGCGCCACCACGGGCCGCCCGCGCCGCTGCGGCTGGCTGGACGGCGTGGTGCTGCGCTACGCGGTGCGCGTCAACGGCCTGTGGGGCCTGGCGCTCACCAAGCTGGACGTGCTCAGCGGCATCAAGACGCTCAGCATCTGCAACGCGTACGAGCTGGACGGCCAGCGTGTCACCGAGCTGCCCGGTGACTACGAGGACCTGGCGCGCGTGAAGCCCATCTACGAGTCGCTGCCCGGCTGGGACGAGAAGATCGCCGGCGTGCGCACCTTCGACGAACTGCCGGAAGCCGCCAAGCGCTACGTGCGCCGCGTGGAAGAGGTCAGCGGCGTGCCCGTGGTGTGCGTCTCCGTGGGCGCCGACCGTGGCGAGACGGTGCTCCTGCAGAACCCCTTCCGCAGCTAGGAAGGACGCAGGCCGCAGTGGTCCTGGCCCGCCGGGGGCCAGGACGGGAGAGGGACATGGTTCGCACGCGCAGGTTCCAGCTCGGGGTCTCGGCGGTGGTGTGGCTTGGCACGTTGGCGGTGCCGGCCTGGGCCCAGGGCTCAAGCGCCCAGCCCCCGGCCCCCGAGGCGAAGCCCGCCGCCCCGGCCGCGCGCGCACCGGGCCCGGCCACCGACACGCCTCCCGGTCCGCTGGAGCCCCAGCCCCAGCGCACGTCGCAGGCCGTGCTGGCGGCCACGCGGATCCGCGACGGGGACGCGCTGATGCGCGAGCGCCGCTACCGCGAAGCGGCCTTCGCCTTCCTCGACGCCGAGCACGCGGCGCCGGATCACGTGGAGGCGCGCTTCAAGCTGGGCAACGCGCTGGCGGTGCTCGGCTACTACGCGCGCGCCATCGAGGAGTGGGAGGCCGCGTCGCGCCTCACCCAGGACGCCGCCATCCGTCAGAGCGCGCAGGACAACATCACCCGGGCGCGCGTGAAGCAGGGCGAGCTCGGAGCGTCGCCGCAGGCCGTGGGGCAGCCGCCCGGCTCGGGCCCCGTGGCGGACACGACGCGGGCCCAGGCGCGCCGCGCCTATGAGCAGGGCGTCCAGCACATCAGCCAGCGCGCCTACGCGCCCGCGCTCCAGACGCTGACGCAGGCCCTGCAGCAGGAGCCGCTCCTGACCGTTGCGTACATCGCGCGGGGCAGCGCCAACATCGGGCTGCGGCGCTACGCGGAGGCCGCGGCGGACTACCAGTTCGCGCTGAAGCTGGAGCCGGACGCGGCCTCGCCGCTGTACGGACTCGCGGAGGCGTACCGCGCGCTGGGCCGCAACCTGGAGGCCCGTGAGCTCTACGAGCGCTACGCGCGCTCCACCGCCGCCGACGTGCGGCCCGAGCTGAAAGAGGAGTCCCGCCAGAAGGCCGAGCGCCTGCGCTGACCGTCTGCCTGGAGAGCAGACGGGCATGGTCCGAGGGACTGTCCGGCCCACTATTTTATAGGGCATGGACGGACGCGATCGGACGGTGGAGGGGAAGCAGCCGCACCAAATCTTTCGCCCGCGCAGGGTGCTCGCCGCCGTGATGGCTGCGGCAGGCCTGTTATGGCTGGGCATCTTCGCCTGGCTGTTCCACTTCGACGGGGTGCCGCTGCAGACGTTCCTGTCCGCGGCCTTCTTCGTCATCTTCTTCGGGGTGGCCGTCACCTACTACGGCCGCACCCGCATTGAAGTGGACTCGAGGGGCATCACCTGCCGGGGCATGGTGCGCACCCGGCGCTTCTCCTTCGCGGACATCCGCAAGCTGGACGTCCTCCCCGGGCCGGTGACGGTCTACGCCATCCGGGGCAGCCAGGGCTTCGTGCACTTCACCAGCTTCTTCCGTCACCACCGGCACCTGGCCCGGCTCCTGGTGGAGCGCGCGGGCCTCTCGCCCCTGCCGGCGTAGGGCGCGCGCTGCTTCAGCCGGTCGCCGCCACCAGGGAGGTGACGAGCAGCGCACCCAGGGCCAGCGCGACGGCCCCGGCGATGATCCATCCCTCCAGGCGCCGTGGCCCTCGTTCGGGAGGCCGCGGCGTTGCTGCATCCGCGGGCTCCTCCACGGCGGCCACCGGACGGGGCACGGGCCGCGTCTCTCCAGAGGCCTCATCGAACGCCGCCTGGAAGCGGAGCAGCGAGCGCCCCAGCTCCACGACGTCCCCGTCCGCCAGGGGCGCTGGGGCCTCCAGCCGCACGCCGTTGAGGAACACGCCGTTGGGCGTCCCCAGGTCCTCCAGCAAGAAGCCCGGGTCCTCGCGGCGGATCCGCGCGTGCATCCGCGACACGGCCCGGTCGCGCAGCCTCAGGGCCGCGCCGTCGCCCCTGCCGATGTCCGTGCGCGCCTCCGCGAGCGCGTGACAGCGGCCCACGTCCAGTCCGGTGAGGCAGGTGAGGGAGGCGGCGCGGGACGGCGGGGCGTCCGCGTCCGTGAGCAGGCCCTTGAGCACCGCGACGGTGCCCACGCCGCGCCCGGGGGCGCTCGGCTCGGCGAGCACGCGCAGGCACATGCCGTCCGGAAGGCCCAGCACCTCGCCGGGCACCACCAGGCGCGAAACGCCGGGCAGCACGCGCACCGCGTTCACGGTGAAGCTGCGCACCGCCTCCACCATGAGCCGCCCGGAGTCGATGCGCAGGGTCAATAGCCCCGGAGGAAGGCCCTCCAGGTGGACATGGTCGTCGGGGCCGCCGCCCAGGAGGTGGTGGCCCTCGGTCAGCTCGAACGGGGTGGGGGTGCCCAGGTGCTCGAATTCGAAGCGCATGCGGACGCCCGGCAGCAAGCCTCACGCCTGCCACCGGACGTCGCGTTTTCGCGAGGTTGCCCCCAGGCCCCATCCAGCCCCGGCCCCCCATGTCCGGAGGCCGGGACGGCGGTGGCCATCGCTTCTGGCTAGAAGGTGGCGCCCAGGTTGATGGTGCCCACGTAGCGGCCGCCGCTGCTGAACGTCTCGTCGCCGCCCAGGTCCACGTCGGACGGCGGCACGGTGAGCGCGAACTCCTGGTCGAACAGGAAGTTGTAGTTCACGCGCGCGTCCGCGGTGAAGCTGCCGATGTGCAGGCGCAGGCCCGCGCCCACCGGCACGTGGCCCACCGTGTCGTCCTGGAAACCCAGGGCCGCTGCGCGCACGTTGTAGCGGCTCAGGCCCAGGCCGCCCATGACGTACGGCTGGATCGGCGTGGCCGTCAGGCCCAGCGTCACCGCCGCCTGCGCGCCGTTGCGCACGATGTCCGGTCCGCTGGTGTCCGTCGCCAGCACGCGGCTGTCGTTGAAGTTGCTGATGGCGCCCGTGTAGGCCAGCTCCAGGCCCAGCACGTTCGTCGGCTTGATGGCCACCGTGACGCCGTAGCCCAGGCCTGGATCAATCTGGTCGCGCAGGCCGCTGGTGTAACCCTCCACACCGCCGCCCACGAGGAACGTCAGGCCGCGCATGTCCGCGGACCTGCGCAGCTCCGTCGAAGCCGCCTGCGCGGAGCCCGCCGCCAACACCGCCACCGCCGCCGCGCCAGCCAACAATCCCTTGCTCATGTGGTCCCCTCCCTGTGTTGGACCGAAAAGTGGGGTGGACTTTCGTCCATGCCAACCGGGCCTCGGGGGCCTGCCGGCTCGGCCGCCCTCCCTTGCGGACGGGTTGCCCAGGCACAGGAAGCGCGCTGCCCCACCCGAGGAAGGACGCTTCCCAGAAGACGGGAAGGGTAGACTCCGCTCCTTCGATGCGCCTCCGCTCCCTTGCCCTCGCCCCGTTGCTGTCCTCCGTCCTGTTCATGGGTGGCGCCTGCCGCGATGAACAGGCGGGCCCCGCTCACCGCACGCCCAAGCTGCCCGCGCCCACGACGCTGCGGACGCTCGACGCGGCCCCGGAGGGGCTCACCTTCCGCAGCGGCGCCACGTTCGCCGGAGGCGCCATCGTCTACCTGGGCGCGCGCGTGACGCCGGAGAAGGCCACGCCGGGGCAGCCGGTGCGCATCGCGCACTACTTCCAGGCCGTGCGCCCGCCACCCCAGGGCTTCCACTTCTTCGCGCACGTGGTGGAGCCGGAGAGCGGCCAGATGCTGGCCAACGCGGATCACGAGTTCCAGGACGGCGCCGCGCCGCTGGAGACCTGGCCCGTGGGCCGGGTGCTGGAGGACGTGCACACCGTCGCCATGCCCGCCACGCCCGCACGGCTCGTGTTGGGCTTCTGGAGGGACGACGAGCGGCTCGCGGTGGATGATCCGCGCATGCAGCTGGGGGGCAACCGGATGCGCGGTCCGCTCCTGGGCGGTGAGCCTCCCGCGCTGCCGGAGTACACCGTCACGCGCGTGAAGAAGGCGCCGGTGGTCGACGGCGCGCTGGACGACGAGGCCTGGAAGGGCGCGAAGCCGGTGACGCTCGCGGGCAGCTTCGACGGCCGGCCCGTGCGGCTGCGCACCCAGGCGCGCCTCGTCTACGACGACGCGAACCTGTACGTGGCCTTCGACGTGGAGGACCCGGACATCTGGGGCACCATGCGCAACCGCGACGACTCCATCTACGAGCAGGAGGTCGTGGAGGTGTTCCTCGACGCCAACGCGGACGGGCGCACGTACAACGAGCTGCAGGTGTCGCCCCACAACGTCATCTTCGACGCGTACTTCCCCGCGCGGCGCCAGGGCATGGACCGCTCCTGGGACTCAGGCATGAAGACGGCGGTGAAGGTGCGCGGCACGCTGGACGACGCGTCCGACCGCGACGAGGGCTGGACGGTGGAGATGGCCATCCCGTTCAACCGGCTCGCGGAGGTGCCGCACATTCCGCCCCAGCCCGGTGAGCGCTGGCGCTTCAACCTCTACCGGTTGGAGCACCACGACCGTCGGCAGGTGGAAGGCCAGGCCTTCTCGCCTCTCTTCATCGGCGACTTCCACGCGCTGCCGCGCTTCGGCTGGCTCGTCTTCCAGTAGGCCGGCGCGTCACGCGTGGGGCGAGATGTCCCACGGTGCGTCCGCCACGGAGCGCTCCGCCGGGTCGCCCAGGAAGCGCACGAAGCCCCGGGACTCCAGCGTGTCGACGAGCTCCTCGGCCTCCAGTTCGGAGAACCGGTTGTCCCTCATGTCGAGCAGCATGTCGCGCATGAGGGACTTGCCGCGCAGGTAGCCCACGGGCTCGCCAGGGCCCAGGCGGGCCTTGAGTTGGGCGGTGAGCTGCCGGAGATCCAGGTCGTCGGAGATCATCACCGTTCAAGCTGGGCCTGCCTCCCACTCCCGGCAACGGGGGGCGGCGCGGAATCCACGCGCGGCAGGAAGGACACCAGCCGGACGTCCTCGCCGTCGCTCTCCAGGGTGATGGCCCCATCCCGGTCGGTGCGCCAGCACTCGGTGCCCAGGGCCCGGTAGCGCGCCTCCACCTCCGGATGGGGGAACCCATAGCGGTTGCGCCGGCCCACGCAGAACACCGCGTGACGCGGACGGGTGCGCTCCAGGAGCGGCGCGGTGGACGACGTGCGCGAGCCATGGTGCGGCACCTTCAATACCGTCACCGGGCCCAGCGCCTCCTCGAGCGCGGCCTCGCCGTCCGCCTCCACGTCGCCCGCCAGCAGCACGGTGACGTCGCCATGGCGCACGCGCAGCACCACGCTCCGGTCGTTCGCGCCCTCCATCAGCTCCCGGTCCACGGGGGGCCCCAGCACCTCCAACGTCGCCTCACCCAGGACGAACGCGGGATGCCCCACCTCCACCTCCTCCACCGTGGCGCCCTTCGCGGCCGAGATGATCCGCCGGGACAGCGGCCCCTCCGCGCTCCCCGCGGACAGCCACAGGCGTTCGGTCGGCACCTGCGCCAGCGTCGACACGAGCCCGAGCGCATGGTCCGGATGCGGATGGGAGAGCACCGCGAGGTCCAGCCTCGACACGCCCTCGGCCTTGAGGAAGGGCAGGACGAACCGCTCCCCGGTATCCGCGCCCTCCGGAACGCCGCCCGCGTCCACCAACGCGTGGTGTCCCCGGGAGCGCAGCACCACCGCGTCCCCCTGGCCCACGGAGAGGAAGGTGATCCGCAGCGCGGGCTCCGGAGCGAGCACGGGCAGCAGCAGTGCACCCAGCACGGCCCCCGGAACGAGCAGGCCCAGCCAGCGCCAGCGCCCCGAACCCAGCGCCCATGCGCCCAGCCCCACCGCGTACGCGCCGCCAAGCCACGGCCCCAGGCCCGGCACCTCCACCGCCGCGAAGGGCACGGCCGCGAAGCCCCGCGTCAGCACGAGGAGGAGCTCCGACGCCCAGGCGCCCGCCCACAGCACCGGCGTCGCCACGACCGGCGCCACGACGAAGAGGGCCGCGCCGCCCGCCGCGAGCCCGGTGAGCAGTCCGCACAGGGGCAGGGCGACGATGTTGGACACGAGCCCCGCCAGGCTCACCCGGCCGAACGCCGCCGCGACCACGGGCAGCCCCACGAGCGTCGCCGCGCCGCTCGCGCACAACGTCTGCGCCACGGTCTCACGCGCCTGGGCGGCCCACCGCTTCAGCAGCCGGGGCTCGGAAGGGGCCGGCCGATCCAGGGGAAGGGCCTCGCGCAGCGCGGGTGACAGCAGCACCAGCCCCAGCACCGCGAGGAACGACAGCCGGAGGGACAGGTCCACGACACTGGAGGGCGTCCAGGCCACAAGCACCAGCGCCGCCAGCGACAGGCCGTTCAGCCCATCCGCGCGCCGCCACAGCGACAGGCCCAGCAGCACCGCCGTGGCCATCACCGCCGAGCGCACCGCGGGCGCCTGGTTCCCCGTGAAGAGCACATAGGCCCAGACGAAGGGCACCGCCGCCGGAGCCGCCCACCGCCGTGCCTCCAGAGTCCGCCAGCGTCCACCCAGCCGCACGAGCCCTCGCCTGAGCAGCGCGAGCGTCATCAGCGCGAGCGCCGCCACGTGCAGCCCGCTGACGCTGAGCACATGCGCGAGCCCCGCCCGTGAGAACGCATCCTCCCAGGAGGCGTCCAGGTCCGCGCGCTGCCCGGCGGCCAGCGTGAGGAACAGCGCCGCCGCGTCCGCCGAGGGCGCGACCCCATGCACCGCCGTCGTCAGCCGCCCGCGCACGTCCTCCAGCGCGAGCCGCCAGGAGGGGGCAGGGGAGAGCGCCAGCACGCGCCCCGGAACGAAGCCGCCCGTGAAGGCCACGCCCTGCCGCCGCCGCGCCGACGAGAAGTCCCGCTCGCCCGGATTCGAAGGAGGCGCATCCGGCAGGAGCCGCGCTTCCACCCGCACGCGCTGTCCGGGGTGCAATTCCAGACCATCCCCCCGCCCCGAAAGGCTGACGCGGAATCGAGCTGCCGCCGGAGGCTCGGGAATCAGCCCTGCACGGGCCACCGCGAGCCGCAGTCTCACGGCGCCATCGAAGCGCTCCACGCGCTCCAACTCGCCTTCAAGGACCGCGCTGCCGCCTTCCTTCAAGGAGGGAGGGACGTCGACCCGCGCCTCCAGGGCGGAAAGCCCCGCGCCCGTCAGGGCCAGCGCGCCAAGCACCGCGAGGTGTGCTCCAGGCAACGGGCCGAGCGCCATGCCCAAGCCACCCAGGCAAAGCGCGCAGAGGAGAAATACCCCGGCGAAGCTCTCTGTTCCGGTTGCCCAGAGGGCGCCGAGCAAGA
This sequence comes from Corallococcus sp. AB045, assembly GCF_003668895.1. Lineage (NCBI taxonomy): Bacteria > Pseudomonadati > Myxococcota > Myxococcia > Myxococcales > Myxococcaceae > Corallococcus > Corallococcus sp. AB045. Next base: position 85,646 of record NZ_RAWN01000005.1, on the reverse strand, counting down.
GGCTCAGCGCTGGAAAGAACAACGGACGCGTACCCAGGTCGCGCCACGAATAACGAACCAACACCCACCCCCACCCACCGCCCCGTCCGTCTCGCGGCGCTCACACACCGAGCGACACCGCACACAAAACCGGACACCGTAGTGCGGCTGTCATCGGGTGGTCAAGGCGATTTCGTTGCCCGTGGATGTGGTTTGTGGTAGTAGTGGCGGGCGTGAAGGCCGGGGTCGAAGCTTTCTCCAAGGAGGCAGTTAGTGCAGACCAGCTTCAAGACTGGTGACAAGGCGGTTTATCCGGGCCAGGGCGTCGGTGAGGTGATGGGCATCGAGCACACCGAGGTCGCCGGGCAGCGCCAGTCGTTCTACGTGCTGCGCATCCTGGAGAACGGGATGCGGATCATGATCCCGATCAACAAGGTCGGTTCGGTCGGCCTCCGGGAGATCATCAGCGAAGAGGACGTCAAGCAGGTCTATTCCATCCTCCGCGAGAAGGACATCTCCGTCGACTCCACCACGTGGAACCGCCGGTACCGCGAGTACATGGAGAAGATCAAGACGGGCTCCGTCTTCGAAATCGCCGAGGTGCTCCGCGACCTGTACCTGCTCAAGGGCGACAAGGACCTGTCGTTCGGAGAGCGCAAGATGCTGGACACGGCGCGCTCCCTGCTGATCAAGGAACTGTCGCTGGCCAAGGACTGCTCCGAGGAAGAGGTCGAGTCCGACCTGAAGAAGATCTTCAACCTCGCCTGAGTCCCCGCGTGACGCGCGGCCCCAGGCCGCCGCGTTCGCACCCCTCGCCCCGGGTTCCCTCGATGGAATCCGGGGCGTCGTGTTTCTGGAGCCCGGGCCCCATGGGCCTCCCCGTCAGCGGAGCACGGCACGAACCTGTCCGACAGTCGGACCGGGTTGGCCAGCCAAGGTCTGGCCCCTCTGTCCCAGCTGAGCCGCGGAAACCTGTCCGACAGTCGGACAGCTCATGGAAAAGAGGCTGAGCGCCTCCGCTCAAGCTGGGACGCGGAAACCTGTCCGACAATCGGGCCGGCTTGGATGGACGTGACCAGGAGCCCCTCCCGTAGCTGAGCCGCGGAAACCTGTCCGACTGTCGGACAGGTTTTGGAAAACCGCGCCGGGAGGGGGGCGCCTCGGCGGGCCCGAAGCCATGCGGATTCAGGGCGCCCGCGCTTCGAGCGCTGCCAGCTGCGTGCGGGCCTCTGCGTTGTCGGCGTCGTACTGAAGGGCCGTGGTGAAGGCCGCGCGGGCGTCCGAGAAGCGCTGGGCGCGGACGGCATCCTGCCCCGTGCGCACGTAGAGCCCGGCGAGCTGGCGGCGGAGGCTGACGCCCTGTCGGCTCCAGCCCTGGGACAGCTCCTGGTCCGCCCGAACGGCGGCGCTGAGCGCATCGAGCGCCCGGGGACGGTCCTGCTGTGCCAGGGCGGTCCGGGCCGCGGATTCAGCGGTCTGGAACCGGGTGAGCTGCTGCACCAGGGGCGTGAGGCTCGCGCGCTTCGCCTGGGCCAACGCCCCGGCCACGTCACCGGATTCGTAGCGAGCGAGGATGTCCGCGCGCTGGCGCTCGTCCGGAGCCCCTGACGGCTCGGTCGAGGGAAGCGCCTTGCGTCCGGACGCGGCAACGACCTGCCCCACACTCGAAGCGCCTGGATGGGGTTCACCTGCCGCGGCGTCCTTCGCCGTTGCCCCGGTGCTCGGAGGCACCTGGCCCGACTGGCTCCTTCGCGCGATGTCCGAAGCGCTGAGGACCTTCGCCGCTCCCGGACTCCCGTGGTTCGAACCCTTCTCGGGCGCTTCCACCTCGACAACGGTGGCCTCCTTCGCGGGCGCCGCCGCCTCGGTCTCCTGGGCCTCCTTTACGGGCACCACCGGAGGTCCAGGGTCCCTGGCGGGCGCACCTTCGGCTGGAGCCCGCGCGGGAGTCCGGTCCCCCATGCGCACGGCCACCACGCTGATCAACGCCGCGGCCGCGGAGCCCACGACCGCCGCGGCCACCGCCACGGCGACCCCATTCAGCCGACGCTTCGCCGTGCGAGGCCGCAGCGGATCCAGCGCCGTCCGGCTCTCCGTCGGCCCGGCCCCGGAACCGCGCAGCCTCAAGGTCGCGTTGCCCAGGCTCAGCTCGTCCCCGGGCTTGATCTCCACCTCGCCCTTGATGCGCAGGCGGTTGACGAACGTGCCGTTCTGGCTGCCCAGGTCGCGCACCGTGAAGACATTGCCCCGCCGGGTCAGCTGCGCATGGCGCCGGCTGATGGACGCATGCTGGAGCCGCAGGTCCGACGTGGAGGACCGCCCCAGCGTGATGGAACCCTGTCGCAGCGGCACGAGCTGCCCGGCGCCCGGCCCCCGCTCCACGTAGACGAACGCGGGCGTCAGGCCCGGATCCGAGTACTCCTTCGCCCAGTCATACCGGGGCGTCAGCTCCCGGTCGGACCGGCTGCGCTCGCCCGGCCCCCGCCGCTTCACCTTCCGAGGGCCCGCCGGATACTGGGGCACGCGCTGCGGGCGCGGATCATCCGCCTGCAGGGGCGCCACCTCGTCGTCGTCGAACGGGAGCTCCTCCGACGGGTCATCCGACGACGCCTGCTGCCCTGGAGGGCGGGGAGGGCGCGGCGGACGCTTCGGATTCGGCGGAGCCATGCGGCGATTCTCCCTATCCGACGCTTCCAACGCCAAGTGCTGGCCTGTGTGGGACCCGGGATCCTAGAGTGTGTATCGCGTTGCGCAAGTGCCGCGCCCACCCTGTTCCCAAAGGAGGACCCTCCACCGTGGCCCCCCCATCCATCCGGCTCTTCAACACGATGTCCATGCAGAAGGAGCCGCTGGAGCCGCTCGTGCCCGGCGAAGTGAAGGTCTACGTCTGTGGGCCCACGGTCTACAGCTACATTCATATCGGGAACGCGCGCACCTTCACGTCGTTCGACGTGGTGGTCCGCTATCTGCGCTACCGGGGCTTCAAGGTGACGTACGTGCGCAACTACACGGACGTCGACGACAAGATCATCAAGGCCGCGCACGAGACGGGCGAGGCGCCCGTGGACCTGGCCTCGCGCTTCGTGGAGGCCTTCCGCGAGGACGCCCGCGCGCTGCACCTGCGCGAACCGGACGTGTCCCCGCGCGTGAGCGAGACCATCCCGGAGATCGTCGCCATCATCCAGACGCTCGTGGACAAGGGCTTCGCCTACGAGGCCAAGGGCGACGTGTACTTCGCCGTCGACAAGGACGACGACTACGCGAAGCTGTCCAAGCGCAACCTGGACGACCTGTGCCAGGGCGAGCGCGTGCATCCCGGCGACCTCAAGCGCCAGCCGCTGGACTTCGCGCTGTGGAAGGCGGCGAAGCCCGGTGAGCCGTCGTGGGACAGCCCCTGGGGCAAGGGCCGTCCGGGCTGGCACATCGAGTGCTCCGCGATGAGCGAGAAGTTCCTGGGCCGCACGTTCGACATCCACGGCGGGGCGTTGGACCTCATCTTCCCCCACCACGAGAACGAGATCGCCCAGAGCGAGTCCGCCACCGGCCAGACGATGGCGAAGTACTGGATGCACTGCGGCTTCCTGGACCTGGAAGGCGCGAAGATGTCCAAGTCGCTGGGCAACGTGGTGCGCCTGCGCGACGCGCTCGCCAAGGTGGACGCGGAGGCCCTGCGCTTCTTCTTCCTCTCCACGCACTACCGCCACCCGCTCAACTTCGGGGAGAAGGCGCTCCAGGACGCGGAAGGGCGCATGGAGTACTTCTACGAAACGCTGCGCAAGGTGGACGAGCGCGTGGCGGGCAAGGACTTCGGCAAGGGCCCGCTGCACGGCGACCCGGCGCGCTTCCTCACGGAGTTCGAGTCCGCCATGGACGACGACTTCAACACCGCGAGCGCGCTGGGCGCGCTGTCCGGGCTCTTCGGCTTCATGAACGAGCTCACCGACAAGCCGCCCGTGAAGGACAAGCCGCTGGTGGGCCGCACGCTCCAGGCGCTGCGCGAGCAGGTGCGTGAGACGTCCCGCGTCCTGGGCCTCTTCGAGGACGACCCGGGCGCGTGGCTGCTGCGCCGCCGTGAGCGCGCGGTCCGTGAGCGCGGCATCGACGTGGCGGAGGTGGAGCGGCTGCTCGCCGAGCGGACCGCCGCGCGCGCCGCGAAGGACTTCGCGAAGGCGGACGAGGTGCGCGGGGCCCTCAAGGTCCTGGGCGTGGACATCATGGACACGCCTGCCGGCACCTCCTGGAAGGTGGCGGCACCGGCCTCCTGAAAACCCGCTGGGGGGCGCCCGTGCGGCCATGCTACGCACTCAGGCCCATGAGGCTCCTCCCAGCGCTGTTCGTCTCGCTGTGCTCGGCGTCCGTTCTCGCGGCGGGCACGCCCACCGTCACGCCGCAGGAGAAGACGGCCGAACAGGCCATCACCGCGGACCTCCTGCGCGCGCACGTGCGCTTTCTCGCGAGCGACCTGCTGGAGGGCCGAGGCCCCGGCACGCGCGGCGACGCGCTGGCGCAGGAGTACATCGCCACGCAGTTCGAAGGTCTGGGCCTCAAGCCGGGCGCGGAGGATGGCAGCTACCTCCAGCGCTTCGACCTGATGGGCATCCACAGCCGCCCCGGCACCATGACCTTCCAGGCGAAGGCGGGCCGCGTGGAGCTCCAGCCTCGTGAGGACTTCATCGCCGTGTCCGGCGTGCAGGCGCCGGAGGCGAAGCTGGACGCTTCCGAGCTGGTGTTCGTGGGCTACGGCATCGTCGCGCCGGAGTACCAGTGGGACGACTTCAAGGGCGCGGACCTGAAGGGCAAGACGCTGGTCATCCTCAACAATGATCCGGAGGACGACCCGCGCCTCTTCGGAGGCAAGGCGCGCCTCTGGTACGGCCGCTGGGACTACAAATACGAGCAGGCGGCGAAGACGGGCGCGGCGGGCGCCATCATCATCCACACCACGCCCAGCGCGGGCTACCCGTGGCAGGTGGTGCGCACGTCGTGGACCGGCGAGCAGTTCGAGCTGCCCGCGGGCGACGCGCCCCGCCTCCAGGTGAAGGCGTGGACGACCGAGGACGCCACGAAGCAGGTGATGAAGCTCGCGGGGCAGGACCTGGACGCGCTGCGCGCCGCCGCCCAGAAGCGCGACTTCCGCCCGGTGCCGCTGGGCGTGACGCTGTCCCTGCGCCTCTCCAACGAGGTGCGCCGCCGGCCCACCGCGAACGTGCTGGGCCTGCTGCCCGGCAGCGACCCCACGCTGGCGAAGGAAGTGGTGCTCTACAGCGCGCACCATGATCACCTGGGCAAGAAGGACGACGGCAAGCCCGGCGAGGACGTCATCTACAACGGCGCGCTGGACAACGCGGCCGGCGTGGCCTCGATGTTGTCCGTGGCCCGCGCCTTCACCGCGCTGCCCACGCCTCCGCGCCGCTCCATCCTCTTCGCCGCGGTGGCAGCGGAGGAGTACGGCCTCCTGGGCTCCGCGTACCTCGCGGCGCATCCGCCGGTGCCCCCGGGCCGCATCGCCGCGAACATCAACGTGGACGGCGGCAACGTGCTGGGCCGCACGCGCGACATCACCGTCATCGGCCTGGGCAAGTCCTCGCTGGACACCTTCGTCACCGCGATGGCGAAGACGCAGGGCCGCACGGTGAAGGCGGATCAGCTCTCCGACCGCGGGTTCTTCTACCGCTCGGATCAATTCAACTTCGCGCGGCAGGGCATTCCCGCCGCCTACTTCGGCAGCGGCATGGACTTCATCGGCCGGCCGGAGGGCTGGGGCAAGCAGCAGCGCGGCCAGTGGGAGGCGAAGCACTACCACCAGCCCTCCGACGAGGTCCGCCCGGAGTGGGACCTGTCCGGCGCAGTGGAGGACACCCGGCTGTTCTTCCTGGTGGGCGCCCAGGTGGCGAAGGCCCCGGAGATGCCCGTGTGGAACAAGGGGGACGAGTTCGAGGCCGCTCGCCTGAAGTCCCTGGAGGCACTGAAGTCCCCGGCCGCGAGGTAGGCGGGCGCCCCGTCCTTTGTCGGACGGACGTGCACGAAGGTTCAGTACACAGGCAGCGGGGATGTTAGATCTGTCCTCTATGCCGGACTTCGAACTCGTCAGTGAGCACAAGCCGCAGGGCGACCAGCCAAGGGCCATCGGGGAGCTGACCGAGGGCCTGCTTCGCGGCGACCGCTACCAGACCCTCCTGGGCGTCACCGGCTCGGGCAAGACGTTCACGATGGCGAACCTCATCGCCAACGTGAAGCGCCCCGCGCTGGTCATCGCGCACAACAAGACGCTGGCGGCGCAGCTGTACGGCGAGTTCAAGGCGCTCTTCCCGAGCAACGCCGTCGAGTACTTCGTCTCGTACTACGACTACTACCAGCCCGAGGCCTACGTCCCGTCGACGGACACCTTCATCGAGAAGGACTCGTCCATCAACGACAACATCGAACGGATGCGCCACTCGGCGACGCACAGCCTGCGCACCCGCAACGACGTCATCATCGTGGCCAGCGTGTCCTGCATCTACGGCCTGGGCGCCGCGCGCAGCTACGTGGACCTGGCCATCCGCGCCGCCGTGGGCGAGGACATGGGCCGCGACGGCTTCATGCGCAAGCTGGTGGAAGCCCAGTACGAGCGCAACGACCTGGACTTCCACCGAGGCACCTTCCGCGCCCGCGGCGACACCGTGGAGGTGTTCCCCGCCTACGAGGAAGAGCGCGCCGTGCGCGTCAGCTTCTTCGGCGACGAGGTGGAGCGCATCACCGAGTTCGACCCGCTGCGCGGCCAGACGCTGGGCCAGCTGGAGAAGATCGTCATCTTCCCCGCCAGCCACTACGTCGCCGGAGCCGACGCGCGCCAGAACGCCATGCGCACCATCCGCGAGGAGCTGTCCGAACAGCTCCAGAAGTTCAAGGCGGAGGGCAAGCTGCTGGAGGCGCAGCGGCTGGAGCAGCGCACCATGTTCGACCTGGAGATGATCGAACAGGTCGGCTACTGCAACGGCATCGAGAACTACTCGCGCCACTTCACCGGGCGCGCGCCGGGTGAATCGGCCCCGTGCCTCATCGACTACTTCCCGCGCGACCTGCTGGTCCTCATCGACGAGAGCCACCAGACGGTGTCCCAGATTGGCGCCATGTACCGTGGCGACCGCGCCCGCAAGGAGACGCTGGTCAACTTCGGCTTCCGCATGCCCAGCGCCCTGGACAACCGGCCGCTGAAGTTCGTGGAGTTCGAGGAGATGGTCCCCCAGGCCGTCTTTGTCTCCGCGACCCCCGCCGAGTACGAGCTGCAGAAGTCCAAGGGCGTGGTGGTGGAGCAGATCATCCGCCCCACCGGCCTCACCGACCCGGAGGTGGAGACGCGCCCCGCGGGCAACCAGGTGGACGACCTGCTGGAAGAGGTCCGCGTGCGCGTGTCGCGCAACGAGCGCGTGCTGGTGACCACGCTCACCAAGCGCATGGCGGAGGACCTCACCGAGTACTACAGCGACGTGGGCGTGAAGGTCCGCTACCTCCACTCGGACATCGACGCCATCCAGCGCATGGCCATCATCCGCGACCTGCGCCGGGGCGAGTTCGACGTGCTCGTGGGCATCAACCTCCTGCGTGAGGGCCTGGACATCCCGGAGGTGTCGCTCGTGGCCATCCTGGACGCGGACAAGGAAGGCTTCCTGCGCAGCCACGTGTCGCTCATCCAGACCATTGGCCGCGCGGCGCGCAACGTGAACGGGCGCGTCATCATGTATTCGGATCAGATGACCGACTCCATGAAGCGCGCCATCGAGGAAACGACGCGCCGCCGCGACATCCAGCGCGCGTACAACCTGGAGCACGGCATCACTCCGCGGTCGGTGAAGAGCAACATCACCGACTTCACGGAGAACATCCCGGACTACGACGCGGGCGCGGGCGCGCTGCCCATGGCGGCGGAAGGGGAAAACGACCTCCTGGAGCCCAAGGAGATCAAGCGCCTCATCACTGAGTTCAGCGCCGACATGCTCAAGGCCGCGGACGAGATGCAATTCGAGAAGGCCGCCGAGTTCCGCGACCGCGTCCAGCTGCTCAAGGACATGGACCTGGGGCTCAAGCCGGCCTCGCGTTCGCTCTTGCGCGCGCCGCCCAAGGCGGTGGACCAGCCCGGCACCACGCCGAAGAAGGGGCGGGGACGCGGCCGTCCCTCCGCGTCGGGTGGCGGTTCATCAGGCGCGTCTGGGGCGTCCAAGCCCGCGGCCCGTTCGCGGTCACGCAAGAACTAGCGAGGCCCCCATGGACATCCGGCTGCAGGAGAAGCTGGACGCGCTGCCCACCGAGCCCGGCGTGTACCTGATGAAGGACAAGCGCGGGACCATCATCTACGTGGGCAAGGCCATCAACCTGCGCAGCCGCGTGCGCAGCTACTTCAACCGCTCCGGAGACACCCGCGTCTTCGTGTCCCTGCTGGACACGATGCTGGGCGACCTGGAGACGGTGCTCGTCCACAACGAGAAGGAGGCGCTCCTTCTTGAAAACGAGCTGATCAAGAAGCACAAGCCGCGCTTCAACGTCCTGCTCAAGGACGACAAGCAGTTCATCTCCCTGCGTCTGGACCGCACCCAGTCGTTCCCCCGGCTGGAGGTGGTGCGCAAGTACGAGAAGGACGGCGCGCGCTACTTCGGCCCGTACTCCAGCGCGGGCGCCATCCGCGAAACGCTGCGGCTCATCAACCGCTTCTTCCGCCTGCGCACCTGCACGGACCACGTGCTCGCCAACCGCAAGCGGCCGTGCCTGCTGTACCAAATCGGACGGTGCCCGGCCCCCTGCGTCCATCCGGTTCCCCCGGAGGAGTACCGCAAGAGCGTGGACGAGGTGGCCATGTTCCTGGAGGGCAAGGCGGGGCAGCTCATCGAAGGACTGCGCGCGCGGATGAAGCGCGCGTCCATGGAGCTGAAGTTCGAGGAGGCCGCGCGGGTGCGCGACCAGCTGCTCGCCATCGAGCGCAGCCTGGAGCGCCAGAAGGTGGCCACCACGGACTTCAAGGACCAGGACGTGTTCGCGCTGTTCCGCGAGGGCGACCGCATCCTGTTCTACGTGCTGCACGTGCGGCAGGGCCGGCTCAATGGCGGCCAGGCCTTCCCCTTTGGCAGCCAGGAGTTCCCGGACGACGAGCTGCTCGCCTCGTTCGTGAACCTCTACTACGACCAGGGTGGCTTCGTGCCCGAGGAGGTCCTGCTGCCCCTGGAGCCCGGTGACGGCACCGACGGCCTGGAGGCCCTGCTCACGGAGCGCAAGGGCGAGCGCGTGCGTGTCTTCGTCCCCAAGCGCGGGGAGAAGCATGAGCTGGTGAACATGGCGGTGAAGAACGCGGAGCAGGCGTTCGTGGAGAGAAAGCGCACCAAGGACGAAACCGACACGGTCCTGTCACGGCTCCAGTCCAAGCTGGGCCTGCGCAACTTCCCGCGCCGCATGGAGTGCTTCGACATCTCCCACTTCCAGAGCTCCTCCATCGTGGCGTCACAGGTGGCCGTGACGGATGGGGAGACGGACAAGTCGCGCTACCGCAAATACAAGATCAAATCGGTGGAGAAGCAGGACGACTTCGCCAGCATGTACGAGGTCATCACCCGCAGGCTCAAGCGCGGCCTGGAGGATGGGGACCTGCCGGATCTGCTCGTCATCGACGGTGGCAAGGGTCAGCTCGCCAGCGCGCACGCGGCCATGAAGGACCTGGGCGTGGAGGGCGTGGACGTGGTGGGCCTGGCCAAGAGCCGCGATCAGGAGGTCTTCGACCGCGATGCGGAGAGCGCGAAGAGCCCCGAGCGCGTCTTCGTCCTGGGTCGCAAGGATCCCATCGTCCTGCCGCAGAATTCAGCGGAAATGTTCATGCTCACGCGCATGCGGGACGAAGCGCACCGCTTCGCCATCACCTTCCAGGGCAAATCCATGCGCAAGAGTTCCTTGCGTTCCGCGCTGGAGGACATTCCCGGCGTGGGAGAGGGCCGGCGGAAGATGTTGCTGCGCCACTTCGGTTCTCTCAAGCGGGTGGGCGAGGCCAGCATCGAGGAGCTGACCGAGGTCGTGGGCCCGGCGATGGCCGAGCGCGTCCACGCGGGTCTGCATGGCGACCCCGAGGACGACACCGAGGACCCCGTGCGAGAGGCGTCCCTGGATGACGCCTCCGAACCCGTGCACGAAAAAGCGGATGGAGGGTCGCCACCCGGTGCGGCATGATTAAGTTCCGCTTCGGACGCCGGGGGGACTGGCCGCTGGAACCCGCGACGTTCCTAGGGTTTTTCATTGCGACCATGCTCGGCGCTGATTTATAGCGGTTGAAGATCCGAGCACGTTTGAAGAGGACGAGGGACCGACATGAGGCTGTATCCGAAGGTGATCCCGATCATCTCGCGCGAGGCCATTCAGCAGCTCATGCAGGACGGGGACATCGAGGTGGAGCCGATGCGCGTGGCCGACGCCGAGATGGATCTCTCCGCCATCATGCGCGAGTACCTCGCCAACGAAGAGCGTGTGAACCAGGCGACGCGCGAGGCCCTGGAGCGTCGGGGATATGACTACTCCAAGTTCAACCAGGTGAAGCGCGAGATGGCGGACGTGCGCGGCTTCAAGATGGGGGACGAGGGCATCGAGTACGTCATCAACCAGATGATTGAGTTCCTCCTCATCAGCCGGAACGTCGAGGAGGTCTACTCCCCCGACAACGTGCTGCGTCAGAAGATGTTCCAGGGCATGAAGAAGCACCTGGACGTCGACGACGAGATCGACCGGGAGGCCCGCTCGCGGCTGAAGCACCTGCAGGAAGGCACGAGCGCCTTCGACATCGAGTACAACAAGACCGTCGAGCAGATCCGCCGCGCCCGCGGTCTGATTTAGTCCCGGGGCGTGCCACGGCCCGCTCCGCTGCCTACCTTCAAGTTCAAGGGAGGCAGCGTCGATGGCGGGTCCAATCACGAGCATCTTGCTGTCCGGTGTCCTGGCGGCGGCGCCAGGGGGCGATGGGGTCACGTTCGAGGGCCGGGAGGCCAGCGCGAGGACCGAGCAGCCGGACGGTTACTTCTTCCAGGGTACGCTTCCATTCGGTGACCTGACCGAGCGCGGCACGGGGCAGGCGTCGCTCTCCGTGCAGGACCGGGTTGGGGTGGCGAACGCGACCTTCGGCGACAAGGCGCGGCTCTCCACGAGCCTGCGCGTGGGTGGCACCGAGTACCGCGTGGAGCTGACGCAGGCGGGCTTCCCGCCCGTTCAGGCGATGTCGCGGGCGCCCGCCGGGCCGCTCCCTCCACCGCCGCCGCATCTCATCGAGGGTGGGGTGCTGATGGGCACGCCCATCTACGGTGAAACAGGCATTGGCTGGCGCGCCACGACGCGTGCGCACGCGGCGGTGGCCGTCTGGGGCATTGGCAGCGTGTGGCGCAACGGGATGCTGCTGACGGACTCCGCGCTGGTGCACGCGGCGGCGTTGGACGCGGGTACGTACTCGGATGACGACACGAAGCGGCTGTTGCGCGAAGCGCGGCCGGGGGACACGGAGCTGGTGGTGGTGGTGTGGAACCTGCCGCCGCAGGCGGAGCCGCGCGGGTTCATCCAGTTCCTCTTCGACAACGTGTCCATCGACGTGGAGGGGACGCGGGTGCCGTCGCTGGCGGTGGTGCCTACGACGGGTGAGTTGCCCTCGGCGCTGGGGACGCTGACGCCGGTGTTGCCCACGGCGTTCCCGGCGGCGGTGGCACCCATGCCCGCGCCGCACTTCGCGCAGGGCACGGGAGGCAGCGGCACGGCGGGGACGACGAGCGTCGCGACCACGACGGGCCCGACTCCCACCGTGGTGACCCCGGGGAGTGGCACGGTGGGGACGACGGTCAACCCGCCTTCGGCGCCCGGCCTGCCTTCGGCGGCGCCTTCGACGTTCAGCGGTTCGTTCGTGCCCTCGGCGCCGACCAATCCGCCCCCGGTGGTGTCGGGCGTGTCGCCGGGCTCCTCGGCCACGGTGGGGCAGGGGACGTTCGCCACGCCGCCGACGGTGGCGGGCGTGTCCGTGGGGGGCTTCACCGCGCCGCAGGTGTCCGCCCCGGACTTCAACAACTTCGTGGGCACCACCCAGGTGAGCCCGGGCATTCTCGCCACGGTGCCGCCGCTGTCGCAGTCCGCCGGCACACCGGCGCCGCCACTCGTGGGCACGCCCGCGCCGCTCAACACCGGCACGCCCGCGCCGCTCGTGGGGACGCCAGCGCCACTCAATGCCTCGCCGAGCATTCCGTTGCCGGCCACCCCGGCCCCGGCCAACGCCGCGCCCGCCGCGGCTCCGGCCCCGGCCCCGGCCCCGGCTGGCGGTGCCGCGGGGCCCGCGCGCTGAGGGAGCTCCGCGACGCCGCCGCTACCCTGACTGCGATGGGGGGCGGCGCCAGGACCTCCGAAGCGGTCCAAACCTGTCCGACAGTCGGACAGGTTCGCGAGGCGCGCCGCTGACGGGGCGGCCCTTCGCACCGGCGGGCAGGGGGTGGGAAAATTGACCGGCCGCTACGGACCTGTAGCGTCCTGAGCATGCCCCCTCTCGTCGCAGCCCTCGCCACCCCCGCGATGTTGCGCCGTACCGACCCCGTCCGCGGGGCCGTGGAGCGTCTGGCCCGGACGCTGCCTGCTCGCGAGGACTCCACCGTCCTCCTGGACTTCGTGGAGGACGACCTCCGTGAAGGCCTGGATGCCCTGGGCGACGTGCAGGCGCACTTCTACGATCTGCTCCTGGCCCTCCACCGCGAGACGCTCACGCCGGTCGCCCTGATGAACGCGGGCGAGAACCTGCACGTGCTCCAGCGCCTGGAGGACCTGCACGAAGTGGTGACGCAGCTGCGCCGCCGCCTGTCGCAGGCCGCCGGGATGATCCGCAACGGCTGAAAGCCGGGCGCTACAGCGACCGGAGGAAGCGCACCAGCGCGTCCCGGTCGCTCGCGGACAGGCTGCGGAACCCCTCCCGCGCCCGCTCCGCCTTGCCGCCGTGCCACAGCACGGCCTCTTCCAGCGTCCGGGCCCGCCCGTCGGTTTGGGGGACGGCTGCGCGAACGCCCGCGACGTGCGGTCGTCGAGGGTCGTGTCGCCCCCGCACAGGCGAAGCGGCCCACGGACAGCTCCACGTTCCGGCCCAGCTTCTTCGTCAGGTACAGCGCTTCGACCAGCCCCGCCTCCAGCACCAGGCGCGTCGTGTCGAACACGAGCCGCGAGTCCTTCTGCGAGCCATTGGACCGGTTCTGGTTCAGGTCAGTCCCAATTCATGGTCAATGAAAAGCCCGCGCTCCCAGTGGGAGGCGGGCCCGGGGCGGGGGCTCAACCCCGTGTCACCACTTGAGATCTTCCTTGCCCTGCGCCTCCATGGGTTTTTCACCGGGGCGCTTCACGCCGGACAGCGTCAGACGCACCGCGCCCAGGTCGATGGCGCCCACGGCGGCCAGCGGGAGGCGGCGGTCGTCGTCGGTAATCCAGACGTGCACGTCGCGCGTCTGCGACGGCCGGTCCAGGCGCACGGCGGTGCCGGCCAGGTGCCAGGCGTCGAACTCGCCCAGGGGCAGCGACACGTGCTCGCGCTCCACCACGGTGGCCGTCATGCGCCACATGCGGCGGATGCCGTACACGTCGAAGCACACCGGCAGGTCCTTCTTCAGGGGCAGCTGGCGGATGAGGTAGATGGCGCCCGCGACGTCCAGGCCGTCCTTGTCGAAGGCGTAGTCGTAGTGGCCCTTGGGGCGGTCACCAATCTGGTAGTCCACCTTGACGCTCTTGTCCTGCGCGCCGAAGTCCACGTTCACCTTGCGGCGCTGCTCGTTCTCCACGGCCTCCTCGGTGTAGCGCGAGGGGCGCAGCGTCTTGGGGTGCAGGTAGCTGGTCGCGCTGCCTCGCACCCGGCGCACCTTGGAGAACAGCGTGTTCGTCTGCGCCTCCACCAGCACCGGCAGCGAGCCGTTGGCGGGGCGCTGCACGCGCATGGTGAGCTTACCCGCCTTCGCGCCCATGGCGTCCATGTCGAACTCGAGCAGCTCCCCCGGCTTGAAGGCCAGCGGCGAGCGCAACACGGGCAGGCCCTGCTCGCACGGCTTCACCGAGACGACGGGCTCGTTGGGAGCCGGGGTGGCGGACGCGTCGCCGGTGTTCTCCGCGGTCGCCGCGGGCTTCTCCGGGTCGGCGGAGTCCGCCGGCCCCGGGAGCGTGGGCGGACGCAGGATGTTCAACGGACGGGGCAGGGCCTCCTGGGCCTGACCCGGGATGGCGCCAAGGGCGCTGAAGGCGAGGCAGGCCGCGACGAGGGTGCGCATGGGTTTCATTCTGCTTCCTCCCAGGGGGGAGTGACTACGGGGTTCCCCCGGAAGTCCGACGTCCGGAGCGCTTCGCTTGTTCAGCCGATTGACGCTTCACGATGCGCTCGGTCACTTCCTTGCGCACCGCTTCCCACTCCGCCGGGTCCCGCGAGATTTCGTACCCGGACTTCGCCAGCCGCTTCGCCGCCGCCTTCGCGAAGGCGCCGTCGCCCAGCGACGTGAGCAGGCGCAGGTATTCGTAGTCCTCCAGGCCGTCACGGATGTGTTTCAGCCGCAGGGACACCACGGGTTGGTGCTGCGTGCCTCCCAGCTTCGCGGGCGTGCCCGGGTAGAAGAGGGTGCCGTCGCCGTTGCCTCCGAACTCGAAGAGGTCCGCCCAGACATCCTTCTTCGTGTTGTAGGCGAAGACGGTGTCGAAATAGAGCTCGCCGTCCACGCCGCTTTCGAAGGCCAGCGGGCCCATGGCGCGGTTGAGCGGGGCGGGGTGGTCCACCATGTACGAAGCCCAGTCGCTGTACGCCTGGTCCAGCGCCTTGTCCGGCGGCGGGCCGCCCGTGCAGCCGTGGGACATACAGCTCTGGTACCACCACACCTTCGCGCGCGACGGCAGCCGCGTGCGCGCGGTCGCGGCGTTGGCCACGTGGTGGCACGTCTGTGGGCCCTCGCGCGGGTAGAAGCAGTTGATGATGGGCGTGAGGATGTCCACGGAGCCCAGGAGCGCCGGGTTCAACGCCGTGGTGACCAGCACCGGGATGTCCGCCCCCGCGTCGCGCACGCGCTTGGACTGCGCCTTCACCAGCGGGAAGTCCGCGGGCTTGGGTTCGTCCTTGGCGTAGAAGAAGAGCTGCGCCTTCCAGCCCTTGTCCTGGAAGTGCTTCTGGAACGCGCGGTAGTACGCGGACTTCTCCGCGTCCGTGGAGGCCTTGCGGTTGTCACGCACGTCCACCGTGGTGAAGCGCGCGCCGGAGGGCAGCACGCTGCCGTCCAGGAAGGGCGCCATCTCCGCGTCGTACGCGGTCCAGTCCAGCACCGCGCGGCCGTCCTGGAACTTCGCGGGCGGCGGGTCCATGCCCATTCCGTGCGCGCTCACGCGGTGCTCCAGCAGCGTCTTGCCGTACTCGCGCAGGAGCGCCTTCGCGTCTGGCGATTCCGCCGGGATGCCGTGCCCCTTCGCGATGCTGTACAGCGAGATGCCGAAGCTGTTGGGCAGCGACGACGTCGCGGGGAGCGCGAAGGGCTGCACCTCCACGCGGAAGGGAACGGCCGGCAGCTCCTTCCCATCCACCGCCGCGCTCAGGCTCCCCGTATAGGTGCCCGGGGCCTGCTTCGCCGGAACGCAGACCTCCACGTAGACGACCGTGGGATGTCTGGGATTGGCGGGCGCGGACAGGGGCACCAGCGCGTCGGGCCACGGGCCCGCCTTGCCCTCTCCGTTGGAGGGCGTCTTCACGTCCAGGTAGGCCTCGCGCCACGCGTCCACGGTGAGCGGCGCGCCCGGCCCCTTGAGGGCCAGCGGCTTCATCGTCACGCGCGTCACGCCCTGGGGGAGCACCAGCTGCGTGCCCTCGCATTCACCCCGGGCCGCGCTGAGGCGGGCCTCCTTCGCGCCCTTCGGCGTCGCGTCCGGCCGCACCTTCACCAGCGGCGACACCACCTGCACGCCGCCCGGCGCGGCGGAAAGCGCCGCCGCCACTGCCCATGCCCAACCCACGCCCATGCCCCCTGCCTTCCCCTGGTTGGCGGACGACGCTTTTCAGTCGCCCGAGTTGTCCGCCCGGGCCACCGCCGCCACCACTCGGCCCGGTTTGTAGTCCGTGAGCTCCGCCACGACGGTGCCCAGCGCGAAGTCCGCTTCGATGCGCACCGGCACGTGATGCGCATCCGCGCTGAGGTACGCCACCATGTCGCGCTTGGATTCCAGCTTGCCGCCGAAGTCGGTGTGCACGCGCACGCGGAAGGTGTCCCGAGCACCCGCGGGCGTCGTCACCGTCTCGCGGCCCTCCACCGTGGCGCTCATGGTGAACTGCTTGCTGCCGGTGAACACCGGATATGAATAGGAGCGGCCCACCACCAGCTCCTGGCCGCGCAGCGCGAACGTCGCGCCCGCCACGTCCATGGTGCCCTCGGGCAGCGTGTGCTCGGACTCGCGCGGCGAGTCGCTCTCCTTCTGCTTGATGACCTTCGCGCCCGCTCCGTCCGCCGACATCTGGATGCGCTGGCGGCGGCGCTTGCGGTTCTCCTCCGAGTGCAGATCGCTTCCCGTCACCCGCTGGGCACCCGCATCCCAGTACGACACGAAGCGGCTCTTGATGGGGTAGACGCCCACCAGGTCGTCCGACTTCGCCATGGACACGATGGGCCACACGCTCTGGCCCCACTGCGTCATGGGCGCGCCCACCGTCACCGTCGCCGTGCCGGCCGTCAGCCCCAGGTAACGCACCCGGTACTGGGCCTGCTCACCCGGGCCGAACGCCGCGCCGGTGGGCTGCTGGGCATGCGCCAGCGTGGACCCCATGAGTCCCACCACCGCCGCCGTGAACCCCCACCTGGACAGACTGCGCATCGGGTGTGCTCCCTTGCTTGCAAGTTAGGTGGCCGGCCCGCCCAAGCCAACCGTGCCCCTCAACCGCCCCAGCCACCGGACATTTCCAGGACGGACGGCCGTGGGACAGCATTCAAAGCCGTCCGGCCGCCCTCCGGACGCGCCTGTGAAAGACTGACAGGGGACGGAAATGGCGGCCCGCAGGGGTACACGCCCGCAAGGGGCGCTGACAAATGGCGGACAGTCCCGCGTGCCCGTCTGGATGCCCAGCAGGCCACCCCCGGACGCCGCGCCCGGTGCTAGCGTCCGGGCCCATGGCCAACGACTTCCAGTTCGACGACGACGACTTCGCCAAGGAGTCGGGCGCCGGCGGCAGCCGCGTGTTGAAGGAGTTCGACTGTCCCGGCTGCAACGCCAACAACCCGGTGGACGAGACGTTCACCGACGGGGACGAGGTGCGCTGCAACTACTGCGGTTGTGAGTACAAGGCGCTCGTCAACCAGGAGGGGCGGGTGCGGTTCCGGGAGCTGTGAGCGGACCTCAGGCGCGCTCGCCGAAGATGGCGGTGCCCACGCGCACGGCGGTGGCGCCCTCCAGGATGGCCTGCTCGAAGTCGTGCGTGGTGCCCATGGACAGGGCCGTCAGCGCATGCGCCCGCGCCAGCTCGCGCAGCCGGGCGAAGCCCTCGCGCATCCGCGCCACGTCATCCGTGGGCGGCGGCAGCGCCATCAGCCCCACCACCTGGAGGTTCGGCAGCTCGCGCACCTGCGACAGGAAGCCGCCCAGCGCGTCCGGGGTGAGGCCGTGCTTGGTGTCCTCGCCGCCCAGGTTGAGCTCCACATAGCAGGGGAGGGGAGGGCTGCCCGCTCGCCGCTTGGACAGCTCCGTGGCGACGTCCAGCCGCTCCAGCGCATGGAAGGCGTGCGCGACGCGGGCCACGTACTTCACCTTGTTCGTCTGCAGTGAGCCGATGGCGTGCCAGCGCAGGCCGTCCAGGTCCTTGAGCTCCTCGGCCTTGTCCCGCAGCTCCTGGGCGTAGTTCTCCCCGAAGTCGCGCTGCCCCGCGGCATACGCTTCGCGGATGAGCGCCGCGGGCTTGAGCTTGGACACGGCCACCAGCGTCACCGACGACTCCGGCCGTCCCGCGCTCGCGCAGGCCTTCGCCACGCGCTCGCGCACCCGCGCCAGGTTGTCCGCCACGCTCATCGCTGACCTTCCGTCCAGGGCAGCGGCATGCCCACGCGCTTCAGCAACGCCAGCGTCTCTCCCAGGGGCAGGCCCACGACGTTGGAGTGACTGCCCTCGATGCCATGCACCAGGAAGCCGCCCTTGCCCTGGATGGCGTAGGCGCCCGCCTTGTCCAGGGGCTCGCCGGTGTCCGCGTACCAGGCAATCTCATCCGTCGAGAGCGTGCGAAAGGTCACCTGCGTGCGCACCACCTGGGCGTCCCGGGCGCGGCCCGCCACCGCGATGCCGGTGAAGACCTCATGGATCCGGCCGGACAGCCGGGCGATCATCTGCCGCGCCTCCGCCGCGTCCCGGGGCTTGCCGAGCAGCTCCGACCCCAGGGCCACGGTGGTGTCCGCGGCCAGCACCCATGCGTCCGGGTGTCGGGTGGCGACCGTGCGGGCCTTCTCCACGGCCAGCCGGAGCACGTAGTCCGACGCAATTTCTCCGGCCATCGGCGTTTCATCGATATCCGCCGCCGCCACGGTGAAGCGAAGGCCCAACTGGGCCAATAAATCCTTGCGCCGGGGCGATGCGGAGGCGAGAACGAAGCGTTCGGTTGGATCCATGGGCGGGTGCGGGATGTTTCGCGCTCGCGGGCCTTAGCAGACTTGCGCTCCAGAGGGCACCTCGATGAACCCCGCGGACCTCCTGTCGGCCATGAAGCGGACAGTGGAGCAACTGGCCGCCTACAACGAGATGGCCAAGGCGCTGACCTCCACGCTGGAGCTGCGCGAAGTGCTCGCGCTGGTGATGCAGAAGGTCAGTGCGCTGCTCAAGCCGCGCAACTGGTCGCTCATCCTCCAGGACGAGCGCAGCGGAAAGCTCTACTTCGAAATCGCCGTGGGGGAGGGCGCGGAAGCGCTCAAGGGCCTCCAGCTCAACCCGGGGGAAGGCATCGCCGGGGCGGTGTTCTCCTCCGGCGTCGCGCGGCTCGTCCACGACGTGGCCGGCGACTCCAGCTTCGCGCCCCGCTTCGATGAGGCCTCCGCCTTCCACACTCGCTCGCTGCTCGCCGTGCCCCTGGTGGCGCGCGAGCGCGTGCTGGGCGTGATTGAGCTGGTCAACGGGCCCACCGAGCCCGGCTTCACGCATGACGACCTCACCGCCCTGTCCGCCATCGCGGACTACGCGGCCATCGCCATCGAGAACGCTCGCAACTTCCGCCGCGTCCAGGAGCTCACCATCACGGACGAGCACACCGGCTGCTTCAACGCGCGGCACCTGCGCGCGCAGCTGGAGCAGGAAGTGAAGCGCTCGGCGCGCTTCCGCCACCCGCTGTCGCTCGTGTTCCTGGACCTGGACCACTTCAAGTCCATCAACGATCGGCACGGGCACCTGGTGGGCAGCGCCACGCTCAAGGAGGTGGGGGACCTGCTCATCAGCCTGGGCCGCCACAACCTGGACGCCGTCTTCCGCTACGGCGGCGACGAGTTCGCGGTGATGTTGATTGAGACGGACACGGAAGGGGCGAAGGTCATCGCCCAGCGCATCTGCGAGGCGTTCCGCGCCCAGCGATTCCTGCGCGAGCAGGGGCTGGACGTGGCGCTCACCGCGAGCGTCGGGGTGGCTTCCTTCCCGGGGCACGCGACCACTGCCACGGACCTCATCCGCGCGGCGGACTTCGCCATGTACGCGGCCAAGGGCCGGGGCCGGGACCGCATCGCGGTCGCCGAGGCCCCTTCGGCGGAGGGGACCCCGCTGGAGGTCCCCTACGCCCGCTCCGGAGGGTGACTACCCCGCGGCGCCCAACACCGAGTCGATGGCCTCGTTGTTGGTGACGACATTGCCGCTCTTCTTCAGCGACTTGAGGAAGGACTCCGTCAGCTCAATCTGCTTGGCCTGACGGGCCTGGGTGCGCAGCTCCTCTTTGCGCTTGTCGAAGCCCGCGGTGTCCGGCTTCTCGCGCTCCACCACCTGCGCGACGATGTTCGCCTCGCCCACGGTGAAGACCTCGCCCAGCACCACCGGGCCGTTGGCCTCGAAGGTGGCCTTCACCAGGCCCGGCGCCGGACCCAGGTGCGGCACGGAGTCACCCTGCGCGGTGAAGCTGTCCGTCTCCACGGCCTCCGGCCTGGTCTCAGCCTCGAAGCGCAAGAGCGCGGGCTGCTGGCCGGCGGGGACCGGGAACTGCTCCTTCAGGGACTTGCCGGCCTTCGCCGCGGCCAGCGCCTTCTCGGCCTCCGCCTTCGCCAGCCCCTTTGCCTGCTCCTGCTTGTAGAGGCTGGTGGCGATCTCGCCCTTCACGTCGTCCAGCTTCTTGGCCTGGGCTTCCTTCTTCTCCTCCACCTTCACCAGGTGCACGCCCAGCGCGGACTCCACCGGCTGCGTCACTTCCCCGGCCTTCAGCGCGAACGCCGCGTCGGCCAGCGCCGGGTCCCACGTGGTGCGCTCCACCCAGCCCAGCTCGCCGCCCTTCATCTTGGTGGCGGTGTCGTCGCTGTTCTCCTTGGCCAGCGTGGCGAAGTCCTTGCCGCCGTCCAGCTCCTTGCGCAGGCCTTCCGCCTTCGCCTTCGCCTGGGCCTTCTGCTCGGGCGTCGCGTCCGGGGCCACCTTCACCAGGAGCTGACGGGCGCGGATCCGCTCCGGCACGTTGTAGACGAAGCTGTTCGCCGCGTAATAGTCGGCGATCTCCTTCTCGTGCGTCTTCTGGAACTCCGCGAGCTTCGCGGGCGTGGGCGCGGGGACCTTGTCCGCGTACATCGTGGGCAGGAAGCGGGCGAACACCAGCTTCGCCTGGTTGCCTTCCTTCTCGTAGCGGGCGCGCACCTCGTCGTCCGACACCACGGCACCCGTGCGCACCACGTCCAGCATCTTCTGGGCGGCCATCTGGCGGCGCAGCTCCTGCTCGTACTCCTGCGGCGTGCGGCGGTAGAAGTCGCGCAGCACCTGCTGGTAGCGGGCGAAGTCGAACGCGCCTTCCTTGGTGTGGAAGTCGGTGTTCTCGTGGATGAGCTTGCGCAGCTCCTCATCCGACGGGGTGATGCCGTGGCGCTCCGCGGACTGGGCGAGCAGCTCCGCGTTCACCAGCCGGTCGAGCACCTGCTTGTCCAGGCCGAACTGGCGGGCCATCGACTCCGGGATGGGGTTGCCCTGCGAGCGCAGGAAGTTCATCTGCCGCGACCAGGCCATGCTGAAGTCGCGTACAGGAATCTCCTTGCCGTTCACCGTGGCCACCGCGCTGGCGGTGGGCGCCTGGCTGCCCGTGTCAGCGAACCCGTTGCTGCCAGGGCCGAACTGGAGCGTGAACACCACGGCGATGCCGATGATGAACAGGAGGGAGAAGACCTTCCGGGGATTCAAACCGTCCATTGTGGTCACTTCACGGTCGGAAGCGCCCGCGATTCACCTTGCGGAAGGTCTCGCGGCGCCGTGTTGTTGGTAGCCCGGCCGGTGGGGATGCATGAGTGTCAACACCCCCTCATCCGGGCCTTGACTGCCTAGGACAACAGACCGGAAAATGCAAGCGATTCAGCCAGCTTAGCCCGACCCTCTCCCCTTCCACCCGCGTCCTTCGCCCACCCCGGGAAAGCCCCCGTCCGTGCTGTCTCTTCTCAAGCGGTACCGCCGCTTCCTCCTCGTGGCCGCCCTCCTCCTGTACCCGCTCGGCGCCTTCCTTCTGGGCGGGCGACGGGGCCGCGACCCGAACTTCGTCGACCGGGGCGTCATCGCGCTCACGGCCCCCGTGCAGCAGGGACTCACCGCCGGCATCGACGGCGTCGTGGCTGCGGTGCGCAACTACCTGGACCTGCGCGGTGTCCGTCAGGACAATGACGCGCTGCGGCTGGAGAACCTGCAGCTGCGGGCGACGGTGCAGGCGCTGGGCGAGGCGCGCTCGGAGAACGGGCGGCTGCGCAAGCTCCTGGCGTACGCGGAGGCCGTGCCCGGGCCGGAGATTCCGGCGCGGGTGGTGGGCGTCAATCCGGTGGCGAAGCTCCTGTCGGTGCGGATCAGCAGCGGGGAGAAGGACGGGGTGTTCCGGGGTATGTCTGTGGTGACGCCGGACGGCATCGTCGGGCAGGTCATCCGGTCCACGGGCGGCTATGCGGACGTGGCGCTGGTGACGGATCCGCAGAGCCGGGTGGCGGTGCGGGTGCAGCGCTCGCGGGCGCGCGGCACGGCGGCGGGCGCGGGCAACGGCCCCCTGACGCTGGAGAACATGCTGCGCACGGAGGACGTGGAGGACGGCGACCTCATCATCACCTCCGGCACGGATGGCATCTATCCTCCGGGGTTGGTGGTGGGGCGGGTGACGCAGCTGGAGAAGAAGGAGCACGGCATGTTCCAGGGCGCGGACATCACGCCCGCGGTGGACACCAGCCGGCTGGAGGAGGTCCTGGTGGTGGGCAGTCCGTACAGTGCGATGAACGCCACCGGCGGGGCGGCTACGGAGGGCATGCAGAAATGAAGTTCCTGGTGACCGTCATCCTGGCGCTGGTGCTGCTCACGCTGGAGTCCGTGTTCGTCCAGCAGGCGGGGCTGGTGCTGGGCCGCGTGGACGTCACGGTGGTGCTGGTGGCCTTCCTCGCGCTCCGGGCGAGCCTCACCGAAGGGGCGTGCTCCGCCTTCGCGGTGGGCTACCTGCTGGACCTGATGAGCGGCCAGCCCACGGGCCTGTTCACGTTCCTCGCGGTGTTCACCTTCCTGGTGGGCCGGCTGGTGGCGTCGTTCGTGGACGTGCGAGGGCCCGTGGCCTTCGCGCTGTTCGCCATGGGCGCGGACCTGGGGCACGGCCTGTTGTCCACGTTCTTCACCTGGCTCACGGTGAAGGACGGCTCCACGGCGCCGCTGCTCTCCGGCATGCCGGTGCAGCTGGCGCTCACGGGCGTGGCGGCCCTGTTGCTCTTCCCGGTGTTCAAGCGGTTCGAAGTGGCGCAGGAGCGCCCGGTGGGGTTGCTCCGTTGACGCCTCCGACCATTGGCAACAACACCCCGGGCCGGGACCTGAAGCGCCGCTTCCTGTGGCTGGGCCTGGCCATGTCGCTGGGCATGGTGGCGCTGGCCATCCAGCTGTACCGGCTCCAGCTCATCCGCCATGACGAGTACGCCGCCAAGAGCGTGGCGAACTTCGTGAAGGAGGTGCGCCTGCGCGCCGACCGGGGCGTCATCAAGGACGCGCGCGGCACCATCCTGGTGGACAGCCGTCCGTCGTTCGACGCCTTCGTCACGCCGGCCTTCTGCACGGACTGCTTCGAGCAGGTGATTCCGCGCCTGGGCGAGCTGCTCCAGTGGGACCCCGAGCAGCGCAAGAAGATTGAGGACCTGGTCCGCGCGAGCCGCCGCAACGCGCCCTTCCAGCCGGTGCCGGTGCGCGTGGACCTGACGCGCGACGAGTACGACCGGCTCAACGCCCGGCGCGACATCCTGGATGGCGTGGAGGTGGTGCCCGTGCCGCACCGCAACTACCGCGCGGACATGGTGCTGTCGCACGTGCTGGGCTACATGAACGAAATCACCCAGGAGGAGCTGGAGCGCCTCAACGGGGACGGCGCGAAGTACGCGCTGGGCGACTACATCGGCCGGCGCGGCCTGGAGCGCTACTTCGAGTCCAAGCTGCGCGGGCAGGACGGCGTGCGCAAGGAAGTGGTGAACGCGCGCGGCCAGACGATTGAAGAGCTCAACGAAAAGCTGGGGGAGAACGCCGTCATTCCGCCCACGGCCGGCAGCAACGTGGTGCTCTCCATCGACATGCGCCTGCAGGAAGAGGCGGAGCGTTCGTTCCCGGGTGTGACGGGCGCGGTGGTGGCCATCGACGTGAACACCGGCTTCATCAAGGCGCTGGTGTCCCGCCCCGGCTTCGACCCGAATCTCCTGACCGGCCGCGTGACGCCGTCGCAGATGGCCACGCTGGCGAGAGATCCGCTCCACCCGATGATCAACCGCGTGGCCGCGGAGCACTACAGCCCGGGCTCCACCTTCAAGGTGATTTCGCAGCTGGCCGCCTTCAAGTCCGGCCTGTTCCGCCCGGAGACGGTGGTGAACTGCTCCGGCGGCTACCGGCTGGGCGCGCGCGTGTGGCGCTGCCACAAGGAGAGCGGCCACGGGCCCCTGGACGCCCGGGGCGCGATGAAGGCGTCCTGCGACTCGTGGTTCTACAAGGTGGCGGACACCATCGGCCTGGACCCCATCGCGGAGATGGGCAAGTTGCTGGGCCTGGGGCGTCCCACGGGCATCGCGGTGGTGGCGGAGGTGCCCGGCATCATGCCGTCCAGCGCGTACCACGACAAAGCCTCACCGGGCGGCTACACCAAGGGCATGGCGCTCAACAGCGCCATGGGGCAGGGCGACGTCAACGTGACGCCGCTGCAACTGGCGCTGGTGTACGCGGCCGTGGCCAACGGCGGGAAGCTCTACAAGCCGCAGATGGTGCAGCGGCTGGAGAACCTGGACGGGCAGGTGATGGAGGAGTTCAAGCCGGAGGTGGTGTCGAAGGTGGACATCAACCCCGCGCACCTGCGGGCCATTGTCGAAGGCCTGGAGGCAGTGGCGCAGGAGCCCGGCGGCACCTCGTACCGCGCGAAGCTCAAGTCGGGCCTGCCCGCGGACTTCCTGGTGGCGGCCAAGACGGGCACCGCGCAGGTAACGCGCATTGGCACCGTGCGTCTGAAGACGCACCAGATGAGCTACTTCGAGCGCGACCACGCGTGGTTCGCCGGCTTCGCGCCCGCGAACAAGCCGGAGCTGGCCGTGGTGGTGCTCAACGAGCACGGCGGCCACGGCGGCGTGGACGCGGCGCCCACGGCGCTGGCCGTGATGAAGAAGTACTTCGACTTGAAGGCGCAGGACGCGACGTCACCGCCGCCCCGCGCCAACCAGCCCTACACGCCGTCGTTGCCGCCGGCGCCCAGCCTGGATGAAGCGGCGCTCACCCGCGCCGTGGTGCCCCCGCCGCGGGTGAACCTGCCGGGAGAGCCCATCCAGCCGCCCTCGGAAACCGGAGACGACAGTGCAACTGCGGATTGAGCGCCGGATGATGCCCCACGTGCCGTGGGGGCTCGTCGTGTGCGTGCTGGGCGTGTGCGCGCTGGGCATCTGGAACCTGGCGTCCGCGTCCCGGCCCCCCATGGCGCCGGTGTGGACCAGCCAGGCGCTCTACCTGGGCGTGGGCCTGGGCGCGGTGCTGATGGTGTGCCTGGTGGACTACCGCTGGATTCAGCGGATGGCCCTCCCCATCTACGTGCTCAACATCCTGGCGCTGCTGGCGTTGCGGCTGGTGGGGCATACGGCGAAGGGCGCGGAGAGCTGGTTCGTCATTGGCCCGTTCCGCCTGCAGCCCGCGGAGTTCATGAAGATTGGCGTCGTGCTGATGCTGGCCAAGGTCTACCACGACGACTTCCAGCCCAATCAGCCGTCCTACGGGCTCGTACGGCTGTGGAAGCCGGTGCTGGTGGTGATGGTGCCCTTCACGCTGGTGCTGGTGCAGCCGGACCTGGGCACCGCGCTGATGATCTTCCTGTCCTCCGGCACCGTCATCCTCTTCGGCAAGGTGCGCTGGTACCTGGCCGCCACCATCGTGGCGGGTGTGCTGGTGGGCGGCCTCATCATCTGGAACGACTACGTCCGGGAGATGCCCGAGCCGCGCACCACCGTCGTGCGCCACCACCTGAAGAAACATCAGAGCCAGCGCATCTCCGGGTGGTTGGACCCGGAAGCGGACCTGCGTGGCAGCGGCTATCACGCCGCGCAATCCAAGATCGCCGTGGGCTCCGGTGGCCTCACCGGCAAGGGTTGGCGTGAGGGAACCCAGACAGGTCTGCGTTTCCTGCCGGAACAGCACACGGATTTCATCTTCTCCGTGTGGGCCGAGGAGCACGGCTTCTTCTCCTGTCTCCTGTTGCTCGTGCTCTACGGCGGCATCTTCATTCTCGGGTTGGGCGTGGGATTCAACGCACGAGACCGTTTTGGAGCGTTCGTTGCGGTGGGGGTGGTGGCCACACTTTTCTGGCAGGTGTTCGAAAACATCGGCATGGTCATTGGCCTGTTGCCGGTGACGGGCATCACGCTGCCCCTCATGAGCTACGGCGGCTCCTCGATGCTGTCGGTGATGTTGTGCATCGGGCTGCTGGTGAACATCAGCATGCGCCGTCACATGTTCTGACGGCCGCGGAGGCTTCCGATGGTGGTGCAGAGGAAGGGTGTGACGACGGCGAAGGCCGGCACGGCGGTCCGCGGGCCGGAGGACACGCAGGCACCCCGGCCGCTCGTTGCGCCGGTGGGGACCACTCGCAACGTGCCCACTGCCGGCGCGGTGCCCCGCATCGAGATGAACCAGGGGGAGCCGGAGCACCGGCACTTCCCGCGCGCGCAGCTGGCCACGCACTTCGACCTCTGGGTGGAGGACGACGCGGGCGGCCGGCGCTTCTCCGCCGGGCTCACGTCCGTGAACGTGAGCGTCAGCGGCGCCTTCCTCGCGAGCACCTTCTTCCTGCCCATGGGCACGGTGGTGCGCGCGCGCTTCGCGCTGGAGGAGGGGGCCGCCCCCGTGGAGGCTCGCGCGGAGATCGTGCGGGAGGAGCGTGGCCCGGAGGACCAGGGCCGCAGCGGGTTCGCCCTGCGCTTCCTGGACTTCTCAGGTCAGACGGAGGTGGCGCTCGCCCGGCTCTTCCTGGGCATGCGCCTGAGAGCCTTCACCGAGGACTACCTCAAGTCCCAGCGCGCCCGCTCCCTGCCCAATGAGCTGGAGCGGGTCATCGACGTGATGGCGGCCTGGGAGCTGCTCAAGGCCACCACGCCCGGAGACCCCTGGCGCGGCGAGTAGGGCCCGGGTACGCCGCCTTCAGGCCGGCTTGCCGGTGGCGATCTGCCTACGGCGCTCGGCCTGGTAGTGCGCGGAACACAGACCCTTGGAGCGCTGCTCGCGGGTGCAACCACTCACCGTGCAGCGGCGGTCCATGGGCACCGGCCCACCCGCCACCGTCTTGGGGGGACGGCCGCGGCGGCGACCCGCCATCACCGCGCCATTGCCCGGCGACGCCGCGACGGCGCCCATGCCCGGCATCCCCGTGTTCAGCGCGCGCAGCATGCCGCGGCCGATGGCATCACCCAGGGCCTCCGCCCACGACGTCAGGGCAGGGGTCAGCGGTGCTTGCGAGGTCAATTCTTTACGAAGGCGTGCCATGAAAACTCCTGTAGAAACTCGCCAATCAAGACAGGCGTGTACTCGCGACTTGTGTCTGTTGTGGCGAACTCTGTCAACAAGACATGTTGGGGTCGTGTTTGACTCGTAATGCAATTTCAATGTCTGTTGAACAAAACATGACGGGAGGATCGTCCATCCGTCCCTGTCGGGCGTTTGTCTCAAGAGCAGAGAAACGTCTGCGTCAGGGGGCGCGCTGCACCCGGTACGTGAAAGCCCTTACCGTCGCGGTGAGTTGTCTTTCTACAGACATATCGAACCGCCAGCCATGTCACGCCCGGGTGTCTGGTTGGGAGCCCATAAGCAACGTCCCCTCTCACCGGGCGCGAACCCTGGCGATGAGGGCCAGGGGCACCATGGGTGGGAGGGGACGAGGGAGACGGCCGTGGAGCGGGCCCGTCACCGGGAACACATGGGCTCAGAGATTCTTCCGGACCACGTCCTCGATGCGCGACTTCGGCACCGCGCCGACAATCTGGTCCACCACCTTGCCGCCCTTGAAGAGCAACAGGGTGGGGATGGAGCGGATGCCATACTTCTGGGGCGTGTCCTGGTTCGCGTCGATGTCCATCTTCGCGAACGTCACCTGGCCCTTGTACTGGGCGGACAGCGCCTCGACGGAGGGCGCGATGGCGCGGCAGGGCGCGCACCAGGTGGCCCAGAAGTCCACGAGCACGGGTTGTTGCGAATCCAGGACCTGCTTCTGGAAGTCCGAATCACCGATGTTGATCACGTCGCCAGCCATGTCGTCACCTCGTGTCTACTGCTTGAGTAGGATACGTCCTTTAGCTTCGCGTCCGGCGGATGCCTCGGGGGACGGGAAGGCCGGGCCGCTTCCGGTGGAACGGATGCCGCATCTGGCCGGAGGTTGCACCCCATTTCCGGGCCCGCCGGACATGAGGGTGGTGTAGTCTGCGCGGCGTGACGAAGCTCTTCCTGTCCCAGGCCCAGCTCGAGGAGTGGGCGCTGGAGGACAAAGCAGACCTGCGCGAGGGCCGCCTGGTGGTCGCCGCCGAGGGTGGGAGCGCCTGGCCGCTCACGCCCGCCGTCCATGTGGTGCAGCTGGTGTCCGGGGAGGACACGCACCAACTGGTATCCCGGGTGAAGACCGAGGAGCAGCTCGGCCGGCTGGGGGCTGAGCAGATGGCCGACTCCATCCTGGTCGGGGACTCCGCATACGAAGTGGTTCCGGGTTATGTGGCGGAAGTGGGGGCGCCCGCTCCCGAGCGCAAGCCCAATTCGGAGACCGACCTGCTGGCGGCCTTCATTCTCAATAAAATGTAAAATGGGCTGAGGCAGGACTGAATGCCTCCTCGGCCGGGGTTATGAGCCTGCCGCCATGAGCCATACGCTCGTCTCGCTCGCCTGCCACGCCTACGGCCTGGCCGCGCTCGTCTACCTCGCCTTCCTGGTCCGCCAGTCCCAGGTGCTCGCCGTCACCGGCCGGGTGCTGGTGGGGACCGGGCTGCTGATGCATTGCGTTGCGCTCATCGAACTGCTGAGCGCGCAGGGGGGCCGGTTGGTGGGCCCCGCGCAGGGCATGTCCACCTTCGCCTTCCTGCTGCTGGCGCTGTTCCTGGCGCTGGACGTGCGCTACCGCAAGCCCGTCATTGGCGCGTTCCTCACGCCGCTGGCGGTGGCGGTGCTGCTCATCGGCATGTTGCTGCATGGCGGGTCCACGCCGCTGCCGGACGCGGTGCGCCAGCCGCTGTTGCCGGTGCATGTCACCATCGCGCTGCTGGGCATGACGGCCTTTGGCGTGGCGGCGGGGGTAGGCGTCATGTACCTGCTGATGGAGCGGGAGGTGAAGGCCAAGCACTTCGGGCTGCTCTTCTCGCGGCTGCCGTCCCTGGAGTTCCTGGACACGCTCAACCGGCGGCTTGTCGTGTGGGGTTTCATCGCGCTGTCGCTCACGCTGGCGACCGGCGCCCTGTTCACCACCACGCTGC
The DNA here is from genome assembly GCF_003668895.1 of Corallococcus sp. AB045. NCBI lineage: Bacteria > Pseudomonadati > Myxococcota > Myxococcia > Myxococcales > Myxococcaceae > Corallococcus > Corallococcus sp. AB045. Next base: position 56,541 of record NZ_RAWN01000005.1, on the reverse strand, counting down.
GGGGGCTCGCCTGGGCGCTCGAAGCCAAGCACGTGGCGACGTTCGTCGCCTGGGGCATGTTCGCCGCGCTCGTCAACGCGCGCATCTTCGCCGGCTGGCGCGGCCGGCGGGTGGCGCTGCTCACCATGGCCGGTTTCTGCCTGGTGCTGGTCTCCTTCCTGTCGTCCTACGATCTGTCCGCCGCTGGCCCGGGGATGCCGTAGCCATGGAATTCATCTGCATTGGCGTGTCACACCGCACCGCGCCCCTGGGCGTTCGCGAGCGGCTGGCATTGCCCGAAGCCCGGCAGACGGAAGTGTTGCAGCGGTTGGCGCAGGCGCCCGTGGAGGCGCTCTGGGTGTCCACGTGCAACCGCGTGGAGGTGTACCTGGCGGCCCCCAGCGCGGACCTGGCGCGGGAGCGCGCGCGGGAGACGCTGCACTCGCTGGGCGGCGCGGAGGCGCTGGAGCACCTGTACGAGCACCAGGGAGAGGCGGCGCTCGTGCACCTGTTCCGGGTGGCGGCCAGCCTGGACTCCATGGTGCTGGGCGAGGCCCAGATCCTGGGGCAGGTGAAGGACGCCTTCGAGCGAGGCCAGGGCGCGGGCGCGGTGCGCGGGGAACTGACGCGCGCGTGCGCGGCGGCGTTCGGCTGCGCCAAGCGCGTGCGCACGGAGACGGCGGTGGGCCGCGCGGCGACGTCCATGGCGTCCGCGGCGGTGCAGCTGGCGAGCAAGGTGTTCGACGGGCTCAAGGACAAGACCGTCCTGGTGGTGGGCGCGGGAGAGATGGGGGAGCTGGCGGCGCGGCACCTGAAGAACGCGGGCGCCGGGAAGCTCATCGTGACCAACCGCACGCTCGCCCGCGCGGAGGCGTTGGTGGCGGAGGTGGGCGGCGTGGCGAAGCCCTTCGAGGAGCTCTTCACGCTGCTGGGCGCCGCGGACGTGGTGGTGACGAGCACCGCGTCGCCGGTGCCCATCTTCACGCGCGAAAATGTCGGCGCGCTGAGTAGGGCGCGCAAGGGACGGCCGCTGTTCATGGTGGACCTGGCGGTGCCGCGCGACATCGACCCGGCGGTGGGCACGCTGGACTGGGTGCACGCGTACGACGTGGACGACATCCAGAAGTTCGTCGCGGACAACACCGCCGCGCGCGCGGAAGAGGCGCACAAGGCGGGCGGGCTGGTGGCGCAGGAGGTGGCGCGCTTCGCCCGGGAGCGCGCGCTGCGCGACGGCATGCCCGTGCTGGCGCGCCTGCGTCAGCGCGCGGAGGCCATTGCCCGCGCGGAGGTGGAGCGCACGCTGCTGGGCATGGGCGACGGGCTCACCGACAAGCAGAAGAAGAGCATCGAAGCCATGGGGCGAGCCATCGTGAACAAGCTGTTGCATGAGCCCACCGCGCGCCTGCGCGCCGTGGGCCCACAGGGTGAGGGCAACCGGCTGGCGGGAGCCGCCGCGGAGCTGTTCGGCCTCACGGAGGCGGAGGCCGCCGCCATCGCTCCGGAAGAGCCCACCGCGCCCCCTCAGGAGGCGCGCAACACCGTGGTGGCCACCGGGAGCCGGCGATGAAGACGGTGCGCATCGCGACGCGGGAGAGCCCGCTGGCGCTGTGGCAGGCGAATCACGTGGCCTCGCTCCTCACCGAGCGCAACCCCGGCCTGGAGGTCACCCTGGTGAAGATGTCCACCGAGGGCGACCGCTTCCTGTCCGCGCCGCTGTCCGCGGTGGGCGGCAAGGGCCTGTTCGTGAAGGAGATTGAGCAGGCCCTGCTGGATGGCCGCGCGGACGTGGCGGTGCACAGCCTCAAGGACATGACGTCGGTGTTCCCGGAGGGGCTCATCCTGGCGGCGGTGCCGGCGCGCGAGGACCCGCGCGACGCGTTCTGCAGCCCGGACGGGCACACGCTGGCGATGCTGCCCGCGGGCGCGAAGGTGGGCACGTCTTCGCTGCGGCGCAGCTGCATCCTGCGCGCGCGCCGGCCGGACCTGGAGATCGTCTCCCTGCGTGGCAACGTGCAGACGCGCCTTCAGAAGACGCGCGACCTGCGGCTCGCGGGCGCCATGCTCGCGGCGGCGGGGCTCAAGCGCCTGGGCTTGGACCACCACATCACCCAGGTGGTGCCGGTGGCGGAGAGCCTGCCGGCGGTGGGGCAGGGCGTGCTGGCCATCCAGTGCCGCGAGGCGGACGCGGACGTGCGAGCGCTGCTTCAGCCCCTGGAGGACATCGCCACGCGCAACGCCGTGCGGGCCGAGCGCGCCTTCCTGGCGAAGCTGGAGGGCGGCTGCACCGTGCCCCTGGCCGGCCACGCCACGGTGGAGGACGGCCAGGTGTACCTGCGCGGCCTGGTGGGCCGGCCGGACGGTTCGCTGGTGGTGCGGGCCGAGGTGAAGGGGCCCGTACCGGAAGCGGAGCGGCTGGGCGAGGCGCTCGCGGACGAACTCCTGTCGCGCGGGGCGGGAGACATCTTGCGCGATTTCGGCCGCCGCGAAGGCGCGCCCCGCGCCTAGAGTGCCGGCCCGTGGACCGGCGACTGGATGGCATCCGAATCTTGGTGACGCGCCCCCGTGAGCGGGCCGAAGAGCTGTGCTTCCTCCTGGAGGACGAGGGCGCGGACGTCCTCAGCCTGCCGCTGTTGGAGCTGCATCCGCCGGAGGACCCGCGCCCGCTCGCGTCCGCCGCCGAGCACGTGCAGCGCTACCACTGGGTGGTGTTCGCCAGCCCCTCCGCCGTGGAGGCCTTCCTGGAGGCCCTGCGGCTCGCCGGCACGTTGGACCGGCTGTCCCGCGTGAAGCTGGCCGCCGTGGGGCCGCGCACCGCGAGGGCCGTGGAGGGCTACGGCCTGAAGGTGGAGGCCGAACCCCACGAGGGCACCGGCGCGGCGCTCTTCACCGCCCTGCGCGACGTGCTGGGGCCGGAGGACGACGTGCTCTTGCCCGCGGCGGAGGAGGGGCGGCGGGAGCTGGAGGACGGCCTGCGCGACCTGGGCGTGCGTGTCACCCGCGTGACGGCCTATCGCAGCGCGCCGGCCGCCGTCGAACCAGAGGCGCTGGCCCAACTGGTCGCTGCTCCGCCCCAGGTGGTGCTCTTCGCCTCGCCGCGCACCGCGGAGGCCTTCGTGGAGGGAGTGGGCCGTGAGCCGCTGGCCTCCGCGAAGGTGGTGGCCATTGGCCCCACCACGGCGACGGCGCTGACGCAGCTGGGCATCCCCGTGGCCGCCGTGGCCGAGCGCCCCACGCCCGAAGCGCTGGTGGATGCCACCGTTCGCGCCGTTCACGGGTAGACTGTCCGCCCGGTGACGTCCGGGCGCCCAGGCGGAGCGCCCCGTGCGGACGTGACGTGAAGAGGTGCGGGTGATGAAGCGTGGGACGCAGCGGAGTGTCTTCCTCCTTGGACTGCTGGCGCTGGCCGCGACAGCGCACGCCCAGGATCAGTTGGGCTACCAGTACCTGGACCACTGGGTGCTCAACAACAGCCAGGATCCGTTCCCGTACTACGTGGACGCGCGCAACACCCAGCCCGGGGGCAATGACCTGTCCCTGGTGGAAGACGCGGTGAAGAAGGCCTTCCAGGCCTGGCAGGACGTGGACTGCGCGTGGCCCGCCTTCACCTACAAGGGCCGCTCCACCATCGTCCCCATCCCGAACGTGAATGACCGGCTGGACGGCTTCAGCGTCGCCGCCGTCTGGGTCACGGACCCGAACAGCGCCGAGTTCTCGGACGTGCTCAACGCCAGCAATAGCGTGGTGGCCGCGGTGCCGCTGACCCACGGTGGCCTCGTCTATCAGTGCGACATCTTCCTCAACGCCGTGAGCTACAAGTTCACCACGCTCTCCCCCACGCCGGCGGGCTTCATCGACATCCAGTCGGCGGTGATGCGCGGGGTGGGCCAGTGCCTGGGCCTGGGCAGCACGTACTTCTACTCGGACGCGGTGATGTACATCACGCTGGACACCGGCACCCAGCGCCGCGCCCTGTCGTCGTATGACCGGGGGGCGTTCTGCCAGCGCTATCCCCAGACGGGCGCGGTGGGCTCGCCCTGTGACACCACCGCGTGCGGCGCGGGGCTCACCTGCGTCACCGCCCAGTCCACCACCAGCGGCGCCTCGCAGAAGATCTGCTCCAAGCCGTGCCCGGTCGGTACGCCCGGTGCCTGCCCGGACCCCTACCAGTGCCGCGCGTCGACCCTCATCCCCGGCTCGCAGTTCGCCTGTCTGCCGGAGGCCTTCGGGTCGACCACGAAGGTGGGCAACCCCTGCGCGAACGCCAGCACCTGCGGCGCGCCGGAATCGCGCTGCCTCACGGATGCGGACAAGACCACCGCCTTCCCGGCGTGGACGGACGGCTACTGCACGGAGTCCTGCATCGCGAACGCGGACTGCCCCATCGGCTCCACGTGCACCAGCGTGGGCGCCGTGGGCAAGCGCTGTCTGAAGAACTGCCGCCCGGGCAAGGGGGACTGTCGCGAGGGCTATACCTGCAACACGCTGCCCGACAACGGGGGCGACGTGTGTGTCGCCGACTGCGCCACCAACAGCGACTGCGGCAGCAACCACGCCTGCCGCTCGTGCGACCACGCCTGCATCCAGCAGAAGACGGGCACGCGCAGCGTCGGCGACCCGTGCCTCCAGGATTCGGAGTGCGGCACCAACCAGACGTGCCTCAAGCTCAACGGCAACCCGCAGGGCGTGTGCACGGAGCCGTGTTCGGTGTCCACCTGCTCGTGCAGCCCCGGCAGCACCTGCCGCCCGGCGGGCACCGGCGAGGACCGCTTCTGCTTCCGCGACTGCGGCGCGAACACCTGCGCCTCGCCGCTCCAGTGCGTGCCGTTCGCGGAAGGGACCGCCTGCATCGCCGCCTGCCGCAGCAACCAGGACTGTCCCAATGGCCTGTACTGCGGCAATGGCGGCCAGTGCTACGACCCGTATGCCCAGACGGACGGCGGCACCTGCACCCTGTGCAGTGACGGTGGCACGCCGCCGCCTCCGCCAGTGGACGGTGGCACGGGTGGCTCGACGAACGACCCCGGCGGTTGCGGCTGCCAGAGCGCCCCCTCCTCCGCGGCATTCCTCGTGGGGCTCGGGGTGTTGCTCCTGGCCACCCGCAGAAGGAGGAACGTGTGACCCAGGCGGCTCCCCCCGGAAGCAGCGGCCCCTCGCGCGGCGCCACGGACTTCACCCTGGGCTTCCTCCTGGAGGCCATGGTCGCCCAGCGCCTGCTGACACCCCAGCAGGCGCAGGAGGTGCTGGCGCGGGAGCCCGCCGCGCGCGCCCGTGTCCTCAAGGCTCAGGGGGGGACGGGCAAGGACGCGGCCCGGTATGACGTGTCGCCCGTGGAGGTGGTCGCGGCCTTCCAGATTCCGGCGCCGGGGGGGCGGGGCGTGCTGGACGAGGACCGCGTCACGGAGGCCGCCGCGCGCGCCGCGGGGCTGGCCTACCGGAAGCTGGATCCGCTGAAGATGGACATGGCGCTGGCCACCCGCACGGTGTCCCGGCCCTACGCGCAGAAGCACGTGCTGCTGCCCCTGGAGCGCACCGAACAGGGGCGGCTGCGCGTGGCGGTGGCCAACCCCTTCGACCGCGAGCTCTTCGAGTCCTTCCACCGGCTCACCGGCGAGCCCGTGGAGCCCGTGCTGTCCGCGAAGACGGACATCCTCCGCTCCATCGCGGACATCTACGGCTTCAAGAAGACGCTGGCCAAGGCCGCGGACGACTTCGGTGGCGCGAACGCGCAGATCGCCAACTTCGAGCAGCTGGTGTCGCTCAGCGGCACGCAGGAGCTGGAGGCGTCAGACAGGCCGGTGGTGCAGGCGGTGGACTACCTGCTGCGCTACGCCTTCGACAACCGCGCGTCGGACATCCACATCGAACCCAAGCGCGCCACCGCCGTGGTGCGCCTGCGCATCGACGGTGTGCTGCACCCCGTCTACACGCTGCCCGCGCAGGTGCACCCGCCCATCGTGTCGCGCGTGAAGATGCTGGCGCGCATCGACATCTCCGAGAAGCGCCGCCCCCAGGACGGCCGCATCAAGACGGAGCGCGACGGCCGCGAGGTGGAGCTCCGCGTCTCCACGCTGCCCACCGCCTTCGGCGAGAAGGTGGTCATCCGTATCTTCGACCCGGAGACGCTGGTGCAGGACATCGCCCAGCTGGGCTTCGATCCGGACGAGAAGGGCCACTTCGAGTCGTGGATTGATCAACCCCACGGCCTCATCCTGGTGACGGGCCCCACGGGCAGCGGCAAGACGACGACGCTCTACTCCGCGCTCAAGGCGGTGGCGGGGCCGGACGTCAACGTCACCACGATTGAAGACCCCATCGAAATGGTGTGGGACACCTTCAACCAGGTGCAGGTGCAGCCCAAGGTGGGCCTGGATTTCGCGGGGGCGCTGCGCCACATCCTGCGCCAGGATCCGGACGTCATCATGGTGGGCGAAATCCGCGACGCGGAGACGGCGGAGAACGCCATCCAGGCCGCGCTCACCGGCCACCTGGTGCTCTCCACGCTGCACACCAACGACGCGCTGGGCGCGGTGGCGCGCATGAAGGACCTGGGCGTGCCGGCGTTCCTCCTGGCGCAGAGCCTTTTGGGCGTCATGGCCCAGCGCCTCCTGCGCCGCGTCTGCGTGCACTGCTCGGAGGAGGCGGTGCTCACGCCGGACGAGCTCCTGGCCCTGGAAGTGCCGCTGCCGCTGTTGCCCGGCGGCGTGAAGCTGTCCAAGGGCGCGGGGTGTGTGCGCTGCCGCGGCACCGGCTTCTCCGGCCGCACCGGCGTCTTCGAAATCGTCTCCACGAACCGCGAGGTGCGGGATCTCATCGCCCGCGAGGCGCCCTACGAGCACCTGACGCAGGCCGCGCGCCGCGGTGGCATGCGCACGCTGCGCGAGGCCGCCGTGCGCAAGCTGGCGCAGGGCCTCACCGCCTTCGACGAGGTGGTGCGGATGACGTCCGCCTTCTAGAAACACGAAGGGCCCGCCGTGAAGCACGGCGGGCCCCGCGAAGCTGCCCGGAAGCGGGCAGGGCGGCCTAGAAGCGCGCCTGCAGCAGCGTGTTGAAGCCCAGCGCGTGCGGCTTCTCGAAGTTCGGCTGCGCGATGCCCGTCACGTCGTCCTCGAACGTGGTCCGGTTGGTGTCGTACGTGTAGTAGACCTCGCCGACCGCCGCGACCGTCTCCGACAGGTCCCACCGGAAGGTGGCCTTGGCGGACCAGATGAGCTCCGCCTCGCAGGCGTTGGTGCCGCCGCAGGTGCTGGGCAGGATGCTCAGCTGGTTGGCGTCACGCACCACGACCGTGCGCGTACCGGTGAGGCTGGGGGGCGGGTTGCTGCCGCCCACGAGCGGAACCGGGCTGCGGAAGGACGCCGGCTGCTGCGCGCCGATGATGAAGCCCGGCGTCAGGTGCAGGCCCGCGATGTTGTAGTCCACGCCCACCGCGCCGAAGACTTCAGGCTTCAGCACCGTGCCCGTGGGGAAGTCCTGGAACGGGGGGAAGCCCGGCACGTCGAACTGGATGAAGGACAGGCTGCGCACCAGCGCCAGCGCGTTGAAGCGGAAGCGGTTCAGCTTCGCGCGGCCCTGGAAGGCGAGCGCCGTGGCCCCCTGGGGCTTGGTGGCGCCGAACTTGTCCGGGTCCTGCAGGGTCTGCGTGAGGTAGCTGCCCTCCAGCGAGAAGGAGTAGGACAGGCCCCCCGGGTACGTCTCCGGCGCGAAGAAGCGCTGGTAGATTTCCGGGTCGTTCTTGTACAGGCGGAAGTCCACGCTCGTGCCCACCGGCACACCCACGTGGTAGACAATCTGGCCGGACACACCGGCCGCGTTGACGCCCGCCTCGATGGACTGGTTCGCCAGGCCCGGGACGATGCCCTTCTGGAAGTAGCCGCCGCCGGCCTCCACGCGCAGCGTCTCCAGGATGTCCCAGCCCGCGCCGGCCATCACGCCGTAGAGCGTCTCCTGCTCCAGGATGAGGTCGTTGAGCACCAGCGCCGTCTTGCCGCCCACGTACGCGTACCAGCGGTCGCGCGTCAGCTGCAGCTTGGCGCCCGGCACACCCGCCGCGGTGGCGCGGTTGGTGAAGATGGGGCTGCCGCCCCACGAGATGCGGTACGCGTAGCCCAGACGGAAGCGGTCCGCAGACACCGGGAAGCCGGTGAGCGAGATGCCTTCCTTCTCACCCCAGCCCGGCGGCTGGTAGTTCAGGCGCACGTAGCTGGAGTTGTCGAGGATGTCGACACCACCAGACGGGCGCTCCAGCACCAGCAGCGTGAGGGCCGCCTCCGTCGTGAGGCCCTCGAAGAACGCCGGCATGCGCTTGTAGAGCACGACGTTCGACAGCGACTCGAAGCCGGAGAACTTGGTGTTGAAGTTGTCGTAGAACTGCGTGTTCTGGTTGCCCGCGCCAAAGCGCGCGTTGGGGCTGTTGGGAGTGGTCTCTCCCGCGCCCGCAAGCACGTTGTCGTCCGCGAAGACGAACGACAAACGGGTGTCCACGAAGTCCCCGGCCCAAGCGGGCGCGGAAAGGGTTGTCAGGCCCGCCAGGGCCAGCGTCTGCAACGTTTTCAATGTCCCTCCAGGAAGCGGTCCGGGGGAGACCGCTCCTCCCAGCGCCCCGGCATACCGCCGGGGCGCGCAATGCGACTGCTCAAAGGTGAATGGTGGCTACTGGCACGGCTTGATGGGCTTCGGGCACTCCATCCCGGGCCCGGGATAGCAGCACAGGTCGTCCTGATCTCTCGGCAGGACGTTCCAGCGCGGACGCGCCGGACCCACGTGCTTCAGGTGACCCACGACGTCGAAGGTGGCCGCCCGCAGCTGCTTGCACTGGAGCGCCTTCGCCGCGTCGGCGTCGTTCTCGTTGCAGTCCGGGTTCAGGTCCGGCACCGCGTCCTTGATCTGCAGGCTGATGCGCGAGCGCGTGTCCGGCGCGACCTTGCACGCGGCGTTGGCCGTGGCGGCGGCGTCGCGCACCAGCGCGACCGTCACCTCGGAGTCCTTCAGGGTGTACTCGTAGCGGGTGTTGGCCGCGATGAGCGTGTCCGTCTGGTCCGCCGTCACGCTCACCTGGCCGAAGCGCGCGCGCACCGGCTGGTTGCAGATGATGTTCATCCGGTAGCCCTGGGGCAGCGCCTTGTCCGGCCGCACGGGCGTGGTGCCCACCGTGACGTTCATGATGCGGTTGGGGACGGACTCGTCCATGCCCATGGACGCCGGACCGGTGGCGTTCATCTCCACCACGAACTGGCCGAAGTTCGTGTACGTCGTCTTCTCCGCGCAGATGGTGCCGGCGTACTCGCCGATGCCCAGCGTGCAGTCGATGACGCACTTGCGCTCCGGCAGGTCCGGATCATCCGGCGGCTCCGCGAAGCAGTTCTGCCAGCTGCGAGACGCGCTGCTGCCCACCGGGCAGAACATGGGCATGTCGTTGTTGCCGTTGGCGTCGCAGTTGCGGAACACCTTGGGGAACTTCACCCGGCGCAGCTTCACCAGCGACGACTCCAGGCTCTCCATCTTGTAGTTCTTGTAGCTATAGCCACACAGGATGTCGTCCAGGTACGGCGAGCCGCTGTAGCCGCACAGCCGGCCGTTCACCTCCACCGGCGGCACCTGGTCCAGGTACTTGTTCCACTGGTCCTGGGGCAGCAGGCGCACGTTCTCCCGCAGCGTCCAGGCGGGGAAGCTCATCTGCGTGGTGTTGGTGAACTCCGCCACCGTGCCGGACAGCGTCCAGAGCAGGTCGCCGGAGTCCAGCCCTTCCGGGAAGGAGTAGTTGTAGATGTAGATGCTGTTGAAGCGGCCCGGGTTGAAGCCGTCCGGCTCCGCGGTCTGGATGTTCGCGCCCGTGACGCTCTTCTCATCCACGCGGCAGGCCGTCATGTCCGTGACGTAGAAGCCGCTGGAGTCCGTGCCCGTCACCAGCAGCATCATCGGCTTGCCGTTGTTGGGGTCGGACGGGTCGCAGTTCTGCGTCAGCGGCTCGCCGGACTCCGGATTGCGGCCCACGCGCATGAACTGCTTGACGAAGACGCTCGTCTCCGAGCCGCCCTCGGGCAGATTGATGGTGGCGAGGGAGGGCTCCTCGAACCGGATGCTCGGGGACAGGCCGGTCGCGAGGGTGCGGATGGCCGGCTCCTGGGGCAGCTGGGCCAGGTCACCCACCACGCCGCCGTCCGCGTAGATCAGCTCCAGGTCCTGGTCCTGCACCCAGACGTGCGTCTCACCGTACAGGTGGGCCACGCGCACGGTGCCGGTGCCCTTGCCGTTGGTGAGCTGCGTCCAGCGCTGGCCGTACTCACCGGTGAGGTCGCCCGGGATGACCCGGAAGGACACCGGCCCGTTGAAGGACGTCATCTCCCCGCCGGTGCCGTCCATCGCGGTGATGGACAGACCGATGTCCACGTCCGAACGGGGCAGGGTGTAGGGGCAGTCAGTCGTGCCACGCACCTCGAGCGGCACCGCCGCCTGGTTGTTGCCGTACTTCGCGACGCAGGCGTTCACCACCGGCAGCAGCGCCGTGGCGGAACCCGCGGTGGTGATGCTCGTCACCTCCACGCGGAAGGAGGTGAGTCCGGTGGGAGCCTCGGACTCCTTGGTGTAGCAGCCGGCCGCCAGGGCCAGCGTGGACAGCAGGAAGAGTTGCTTCATTACTTCACCCTCCGCCCGATGCGGCCATCCTCGATGGCGCTCGCGATGGGCATGGCTGTGGGCTTCTCACAGAACGACCGCAGCTGGCTCGTCATGGTTCCGCAGGTGGGGTTTCCACCCGTCAGGAGGTCGCGGCAGGTGCAGCGGCCGGTGTACGGGCCCTGCGGCAGCGCGCACTCCGCCAGCGCCGCGTCCCGCGTCATGTCCGGCAGGCCGCACTGGGCCATGGCCTTCGGCTGCTCGGCGGCGTTCGTGGTCACCTTGAGCAGATCCCGGCAGGAGCAGCTGCCCACCGTCTTGTCGAGCCCGTCCTCGAAGGCCTTGGACACCTTGCAGGAGTTCAGCGTCTTCTCATCCACCGTCCACTGGCCGTTGACCAGCGAGCCGCAGCGCGTGCCGTTGCTGGACGTCTCCCGGCCGTTGAGCAGGTCGTCGCAGCTGCAGAAGCCCTGCATGTACCCGATGAGCGAGTCGCGCAGGCTGATGCCCGTCTCGATGCGCGTGGTGTTGCGCTTGAGCACCGTGAAGCCGGAGCCGCCCTTGGCGATGTAGTCGTTCACCGCGACCTTGTACGTGCCGTTGGTGTCCAGCGGCCTGCCGTTGATCTGGATGTCGATGCCCGGGTGCGCCCAGCAGCGCGAACCGGCGGTGTCCTCCAGGCACTGCCACGGCGCGTGGCCCTCGCGGCCCTCCTGGGGGCAGTCCGTGGCCACTGTCGCCGGGGTGCACGCGACGCGCAGGTCGTTGAGCTGCACCTGGGCGCAGTCCATGGTGAAGCGCGCGCCGGAGATCTGCGCCTGGCTCACGCACCCGCGCTCCGCGGAGCGCTCGGTGACGAAGTCGAACATCTCCTGCATCTCCACGCCGGACAGGTACATGATGTTGATGGTGTTCTCGAACGGGAACACGTTGAACATCGCCTCCTGCGTGACGACGCCCGCGTAGAGGTTGTCGCGGATGCCCAGGGAGTTGGTGAGCGCCATCTCCGCCTCCACGCGGTTGCGCTTGCGCATGGAGTCCGCGGCGATGTTGCCCAGCGGCGAGTCACCGCCATTGGAGTTGTTGCGCCGCTGCACGTCGAGGGGGGCGTAGGAGAAGATGGAGGTGAGCTGCAGCTTCACGTCCATGCCCAGCAGGTACGGGATGAGCAGGTCCGTCGTCTGGGCGTCCTCCTGACGGCCGCACTCCGCGATGGCTTCGCGCACGCCCGGGGCTTCAATGAACTTGCCCGGATCCCAGAAGACGCCGTCCTCGAAGCGGAGCCTGCGCATCGCCTCGTTGCACCAGAGGCTGTCCACCGGGAACGCGTGGTAGTCCTGGCTGACGACCTCGGCGCCCTCGGCCTCGCCCCGCTGGTTCGGCATCTTCACGACCAGCTCCAGGCGGCCCACGTACTTGGCGAACGCGCCCGAGTGCGACAGCACGACCTTGCGGCCGGCGGGGTCCGTCACCAGCTGCGGCGGGTTGAGCACCACGTGCAGGTGGCCGCCCAGGATGACGTCCATGCCGCTGACGCCCGCGATGTGCACGCGCACCACCGACTTGTCGTTGCCCTCGGGGCCGAACCACTCCAGCACCTTCCACGCGTCGCGCGAGCGGTTGATGAAGGGCTTCGCGCGGCCGTACTCATAGTAGGCCTCGTAGCCCTGGATGAGATCCTGGTCCTCGGTGAGGCCCAGGTGGCTGACGATGACAATCAGGTCCGTCACCGGGCGCAGCAGCTCCACATAGGAGCGCGCGGCCTCGTTCTGCTCCAGCGGCGTCACCTGCAGGCTGTTGCCGCCCTCCACGATGGAGTTGAGCGAGGAGATGTTCGCCATGCCGATGACGCCCACCCGCAGGCCCTTCACCGTCCGGATGGTGTAGGGGCTGGTCACCATGGAAGCGCCGTTGGTGCCGGTCGTCTTCGGGTCGTCCCAGTAGTAGTTGGCGGCCAGCAGCGGGAAGTTGGCGAAGTTGCGCGCCTTCTGGACGAAGTTGAGGGCGCCCGCGTCGAACTCGTGGTTGCCCACCACGGCGGCGTCCAGGCGGGACTCGGAGAGGAAGCGGAACTCCGCCTCGCCCGTGTTCACGTTGAAGATGGGCGCGCCCTGGAAGCAGTCTCCAGAGTCCAGGTGCAGGACGCGGTCGCCCTTGGCGCGCTCGCGCTTGAGGATGGATGCGATGCGCGTGGCACCGCCAAAAGGACCGGCCTCCGGGATGAGTTCCAGGTCCTGGTCCGTCTTCAGCGGCGTGAAGTCGTACGGGACGAGCCGCGAGTGGATGTCAGAGGTATGGAGGAGGGTAAGCCGCACCTCCTGACCTTCAAGGTGGTAATCCTGGCCTTCCAGCACAGGCATGCACGAGGCGAGGGCCAGGGCGCAGGCGCAGAAGAGGCCGAGCAGTGCGCGACACATTCGTGGCGGATCCGTGATTCGTAGGGAGTGACGACTTGAGGACGGCGCAACCTACGGGATCAAGGGTGCACGGGCAAGCAACGCCACCGTGGCACCTCCACCTACCAGGACACCAGGAGAGCAGGCAGACATGCGTCCCAGCAGTTCCAATGTGACTGACATCGAGATCATCGAGGATTTCTCCGCCACGGCGCGTTGTGACGAAGGTTTCCTCCGAGTGCGTCGGCTGCGCTGCCGCAACCGGCGCGCGGATGGCTCGTCGTCTCCGGTCTACCGGGTGGATGTGGTGGACCGGCCCCGGCTGGACGCGGTGTCGGTGCTCATCTACCGCCGCGCGCCGGATGGAAACGTGGAAGTCCTGACGCGGATGAACCTGCGCCCCGCGGCGTACTTCCGCCGCGAGCAGACCGCGTCCATGACCGTGCCTGACACGGTGAGCCATCTGCGCGTGGAGGAAATCGTCGCGGGCCTGCTGGAGCCCGCCGACAAGGGCGAGGAGGGGCTTCGCCGCCGCGCGGCGGAGGAGGTGAAGGAGGAGGCGGGCTACACGGTGCGGCCGGAGGACATCCAGTTGTTGGGCGGCGCGTTCTTCCTGGCGCCGGGCATCCTGTCGGAGAAGGTCTTCCCGGCCGCGGTGGACGTCACCGGCGTGGCGCAGGGCGAGGTGGAGGGAGACGGCTCTCCATTGGAGGAGGGCATCCACCTGCAATGGCGGCCGGTGGGCGCGGTGCTCGACGCGTGCCGCCGGGGTGACATCGCGGACGCGAAGACGGAGGTCTCCCTCACGCGGCTGCTCGCCCGGCTTTCCTGACGCCGCTTGCTGTTTCCGGGCCGAGGACGGACGGGGTAGGGTGCTGCCCCGTTCCGCTTCCTCCTGCAGGCGAGGTTCGTCGCATGTCGTCGCTGCCCCCGTGGCTGGCCCAGCTGCTCCCCATCGTCATCCTGCTCGGGGCCATTGGCCTGGTGCTCTCGCGGCTGCCGAAGGTGGAGCTGGGGCACACCGATGCGTTCCGCCGCCGCCGCTTCTTCAACTGGTTCCCCCTGGGCCTGACGTACGCGTTCCTCTACATGGGGCGCTACAACGTCAACGTGGCGACCAGCGCCATGGGCGCGCAGACGTCCAACGCGGACTTCGCCACCATCTTCTTCTGGGGGACGCTCACGTACGGCGCGGCCTTCCTCCTCAACGGCCCGCTGACGGACAAGCTGGGCGGCCGCTTCACCATCCTCCTGTCCGCGGGCGGCAGCGCGGTGGCGAACATCGCCATGGGCGGCCTGGTGTACGCGGTGCTCAAGAACGGCTGGGCCCCGCCGGGCGGCGTGGTGGCGTGGCTCGCGTTCCTCTACAGCGTGAACATGTACTTCCAGAGCTTCGGCGCGGTCTCCATCGTCAAGGTGAACGCGTCGTGGTTCCACGTGCGTGAGCGCGGCCAGCTGGGCGGCGTGTTCGGCATCCTCATCTCGCTGGGCCTGTACTTCGCGTTCGACTGGTGCCGCTTCATCGCGGACGCGGCGCCGGTGTGGTGGGTGTTCTTCGTGCCCGCGGCGCTGCTCGTGGCCTTCCTGGTGCTGGACTTCTTCGTCATCCGCGACACGCCGTCCCAGACGGGCCACCCGGACTTCGACACGGCGGACGCCTCCAGCGGGGAGACGGGCCCGGCGCTCAGCGTGCCGCAGATGTTCGGCAAGCTCTTGAGCAACCGCGTCATCCTCATCATCCTGGGCGTGGAGTTCTGCAGCGGCTTCCTGCGCAACGCGGTGATGCAGTGGTTCCCCAAGTACGCCAAGGCCATTGGGGAGTCCGGCGGCTTCGTGGCCTCCAACTGGGGCATGCTGTCGTGCGTCGCCGGCATCCTGGGCGGCATGTTCGCGGGCGTCATCAGCGACCGCATCTTCGATTCGCGCCGCGGCCCCGTGTCCGCGGTGCTCTACGCAGGCCTGCTCCTGGGCGCTATCGGCGCGGTGTTCCTGCTGGGAACGCCGGGCGCCGGCTGGTCCGTGGTGTTCATGTCCCTGTGCGTCATCGGCGTGCACGGCATGCTGTCCGGCACGGCCACCATGGACTTCGGCGGCAAGAAGAACGCGGGCATCGTGGTGGGCATCATCGACGGCGCGGTGTACGCGGGCACGGCCATCCACGCGCTCGTCTACGGCATGATCCTCCCCACCGGCGACGCCATGAAGGACCCAGCCAACTGGAAGCCCTGGCCCCTGGCCATGCTGCCGCTGGCCATCGTGGGCCTGGTGCTGGCGACGCGGGTGTGGAACGCGAAGCCCCAGCCCAAGGCGGCCCCGCTGCCGGTGGGCGACGTCGTCCCGGGCGCCGTGCCGGGCGCGTCCTCTTCTCGTACGGGCACCAACGGTTGAGGCTCCGGCGGAGTGCGTCCGGTGTGCCGCCCCGGACGCTTCTCCATCCTTTGGTGGGGGTGGCTCCCGTGTGACAGGCCTGTGACATAGACTGGAGTTTGTGTCCCAGGCCCCCGAAGCGCTCCACAGCCGGTTTGACGTCCACGACCGCAAGCAGTTTGAAATCAAGCTCGAGTACCAGCCCACGGGCGCGGACGAGACGCGCTACCTGGTGGAGGCCTACCTCTTCCTGCCGTCGAGCCTGAACATCGACGCGGAGACGTACCCGCGCGCGGACTTCTACGCGGACATCCACAACTACGTGCGCTTCAAGACGCCGGTGATGGGGCTGGGGGAGCTCCTGTCGTCGGAGGGCTCGCCGCTGGTGAAGCTGGAGGCGTGGCAGCGCGCGGGCGTGGCGCCGGAGGCGGACGTCGTCTACCAGGCGAAGCTCTTCTCATGCGTGCTGCGCGGCGCGCTGCGCAGGTTCGCCACCACGGTGGAGACGCGCTGTGACGCCAAGACGGGCGAGGCGGGAAGGGTGGACCTGGAGACGGTGGTGCGGCAGGCGGGAGACTCCGTGCCCGTGGTGCTGGAGCGCTTCCGCGCGTGGCTGCGCGCCACCGGTGAGGCGAAGCTCCAGGAGAAGACGCGCGCGTCGCTGCGGCTGGTGGACGAGTACGTGAGCCTGCTGGTGGAGCAGTTCTTCCGCCGCGCGGTGGCGGACATGGACGCGCTGCCGCGCACGGGGCCGTGGCTGCCCTTGCGCAAGGGTTTGATGGAGGCGGTGCTGCGCGAGGAGTCCTATCGCAAGGAGCACCGGCTGCGCTCCGTGTTGAGCCCCACGGGGGACAACGAGGAGTACATGCAGCGGCTGGGCTTCCTGAAGAAGTTCTGCATGAACGTGCTCTTCCTGTCCTCGCGCCGGCGTTCGGGGCGGCAGGGCTGGGAGGAGGTGCTGTTCGCCATCGCGGCGGGCGTGGCCATGGCCTTCGCCACGTCGGTGGCGCTCTGGGCGCAGGTTCGCTTCACGCAGGTGAGCCTCAACTTCTTCCTGATAGCCGTGGTCGGCTACATGATGAAGGACCGCATCAAGGAAGGGCTGCGGCGCATGTTCAGCCGCGTGGCCGCCACGCACCTGTACGACCGCACCACGGACCTGGTGGACCCCGTCACGGCGCGCGCCATTGGCACGTGCGAGGAGCGCGTGGACTACGGCGCGGCGGTGAAGGTACCGCAGGCGGTGTCGTCGCTGCGGCTGCAGGACGACTTCCTCACCGTGTCCCAGGGCGAGCTGTCGGAAGCCGTCATCCGCTACCAGAAGCGCATCGTGCTGGACGCGCGCCTGCTGCCCCGCTCCGAGCGTGGCCTCACGGGGGTCACGGACATCCTCCGGCTGAACGTGGGGCGCTTCCTGCGCGACATGGACGAGCCGGAGTTCGCGCTGGAGTACGTGGACCTGGGGGACTTCTCCGTGGGCCACATCCGGGGCGCGAAGCGCTACCCGGTGGACCTGGTCTTCCGCTTCACGGTGATGGAGGACGGCGTGCGTCATGAATCCGCGCAGCTGGTCCGCCTGGTGTTGGATCGCAACGGCATCCAGCGCATGCAGAACTTCGCCCGGGCCCCAGAGGCTCCGGTGGGGGCCTCGGAGCCCGCGGGGTCGGTGCCCATCCAGCCGGCCGCGTGGCGCCAGGGCGCGTGATTTGATGGCCAGCCTCGCGCCGGGGGCATGTATCTTCCGGCGTCCATGGCTTTTGAAGATCTCAAGCAACGCGTGCGGCAGGACTGGCGCGACACGCTCCTCGGCATCCTGGAGAAGGCCCGCTCGCTCGGTCCCCAGGCCGTCCTGGCGTTCGACCTGGACTCCACCCTCTTCGACAACCGGCCCCGCCAGGCGCGCATCCTGCGAGAGTACGGCGACGCGCGGTCCCTGCACCTGCTCTCCGTGTGCGAGCCGCGCCACTGGGACACCGGCTGGGACATGCGCGCCGCCATGCGCGCGTGCGGCATGGAGGACGCGGAGGTGGAGCAGCGCTACGCGGACGCGCGCGCCTTCTGGCAGGAGCGCTTCTTCACGAGCGCCTACTGCGTCTCCGACGAGGCGATTGAAGGGGCGGCAGCCTTCACCCAGGCGGTGGCCGCCACGGGCGCGCAGGTCGTCTACCTGACGGGCCGCCATGAAGCGATGCGTGAAGGCACCGTGTCATGCCTCGCGCGCTGCGGAATGGTGACGCCCCCCGGCACGGACGGGCGCGTGCACCTGGTCATGAAGCCCACGCTCGCGGAGGACGACGACGCCTTCAAGCGCGAGGCGCACGCGCGCCTGGGCCGCATGGGCATCGTGGTGGCTGCGTTCGACAATGAACCCACGCACGCCAATGACTACCGCCACCGCTTCCCGGAGGCGACGGTCATCCACCTGGCCACGGACCACTCGGGAAGGGCCGTGGAATTGAAGGATGGCATCGTGTCGGTGCCGCATTTCTCCATGGAGGACGTGACGCACCGCGCCTGAAAGAAAGGCACGGTGGACGACGGTTTCTGAAAGGCTTTGGAAGTCCCTTGGCCGCGCGCTAAGAGGCGCACGGCGTTCGCCGCCCTTCCCCCTCGGGTCTTCAAGGGGCGGCCCAGACGGAGGCATGCCGCGGTGGCCAGCGCGTACTCGAAGGACCTGTTGTTGACGATGTACCGGAAGATGTACCTCCTGCGCCGCTTCGAGGAGCGGGCCGGCCAGCAGTACACGCTGGGGAAGATCGCCGGCTTCTGCCACCTCTACATCGGCCAGGAGGCCGTGGCGGTGGGCTGCAACGAGGCCATCCGCCCGGATGACTACATGCTGTCCGCCTATCGCGACCACGGCCAGCCGCTGGCGCGTGGCAGCGACGCCGGGATGGTCATGGCGGAGCTGTTCGGCCGGGGCTCCGGCTACAGCAAGGGCAAGGGCGGCTCGATGCACATCTTCGACATCGAGCACCACTTCTACGGCGGCTACGGCATCGTCGGCGGGCAGATTCCGCTCGCGGCGGGCATGGCCTTCGCCAGCCGCTACCGGAACGAAGATCGCGTCACGGTGTGCTTCTTCGGCGACGCGGCCGCCAACCAGGGCGCGTTCCACGAAACCTTCAACATGGCGCAGAAGTGGAAGCTGCCGGTCATCTACATCTGCGAGAACAACCGCTACGGCATGGGCACGGCCATCGCGCGCACGTCCGCGGTGCCGGAGATCCACAAGCGCGCCTCCGCGTACGGCATGCGCGGCGAAGCGGTGGACGGCATGGACGTCCTCAAGATGTACGAGGCGGTGAAGGACGCCGCGGAGTACTGCCGCGCGGGCAAGGGCCCCGTGCTGATGGAGGCGAACACCTATCGCTTCCGCGGCCACTCGATGGCGGACCCGGCGAACTACCGCACCAAGCAGGAGGTGGAGGAAGAGCGCAAGGGCGATCCCATCCCGAAGCTGCGCGAGTTCGCGATGAAGCAGGGCTTCAAGCTCACGGACGCGGACTTCGAGGCCATCGAGGAAGAGGAGAAGCGCGCGGTGGACGCGGCGGTGAAGTTCGCCGACGAGTCGCCCGAGCCCAGCGTGGACGAGCTGTGGCGCGACACCATCGTGGAGCCGGGCGAGGAGGATGTGCGCCCGCGCGAGCGCGTGCTGGGCGTGAAGGTCACCAACTGGCCGAAGTACCCGACGGGCCAGGAGTTGAAGGTGACGTGGGACCTGGAGCCCCGCGCCGAGGCCGAGCAGGCGGACAAGAAGGCGGGCCTGATCCGCTAGCGCTCACGTTCCCTTAAGCCACTACCCTTTCGAGATTCGAGTTCGGAGCCGACGATGCCCGAGTTGATGTATCGCGAAGCGTTGAACCAGGCGCTCGCCGAGGAGATGGAGCGCGACGCCAATGTGTTCCTCATTGGCGAGGAAGTGGGCCGCTACAACGGCGCGTTCAAGGTGTCCCAGGGCCTGCTGGACAAGTTCGGGAGCGCGCGCATCATCGACGCGCCCATCAGCGAGCTGGGCTTCACGGGCCTCTCCGTGGGCGCGGCGGCGGTGGGCCTGCGTCCGGTGGTGGAGATGATGACCTGGAACTTCGCCATCCTGGCGATGGACCAGATCGTCAACAACGCGGCCAAGCTGCGCCACATGAGCGGCGGCCAGCTGCGCTGCCCCATCGTGTTCCGCGGCCCGGGCGGCGCGGGCGGCCGGCTCTCCAGCCAGCACAGCCAGGCGCTGGAGGCCAACTACGCGCACTTCCCCGGCCTGAAGGTGATTGCCCCGGCGACCCCGGCGGACGCCAAGGGCATGCTCAAGAGCGCCATCCGGGACGAGAACCCGGTGGTCATGTTCGAGGGCGAGCGCCTCTACGCCATCAAGGGCGAGGTGCCGGAGGGCGAGCACATCGTCCCGCTGGGCAAGGCGGACGTGAAGCGTGAGGGCACCGACGTCACGCTGATCACCTGGAGCCGGATGTACTACTTCTGCATGGAGGCCGCGGAGGCCCTGGCGAAGGAAGGCATCAGCGTGGAGGTGCTGGATTTGCGCACCCTGCGGCCCCTGGACGAGGAGGCCATCCTCGCGAGCGTGCGCAAGACGAACCGCGTGGTCATCTGCGAGGAGGGCTGGGCGCTGGCCGGTATTGGCGCGTCCGTGGTGGACCTCATCCAGTCCCAGGCGTTCGACGACCTGGACGCGCCGGTCGTGCGCGTCACCGGGTTGGATGTGAACATGTCCTATGCGGCGAACCTGGAGAACGCGACCCAGCCGGACGCGCCCAAGATCATCGCCGCCATCAAGAAGGTCCTGTACCGCGAGGGAGCCTGAACGCGTATGGCGACGCCCATCCAGATGCCCAGCCTTTCCCCTACGATGAAGGAGGGGAAGATCGTCAAATGGCTGAAGAAGGTGGGAGACAAGATCTCCTCCGGAGACGCCATCGCCGAGGTTGAGACGGACAAGTCCAACCTCGAGGTGGAAGCCTTCGACGACGGCTACCTCATCCAAATCGCCGTGCCCGAGGGCGAGGTCGCCACGGTGGGTTCGCCCATCGGCTTCCTCGGCGCGAAGGGTGAGAAGGCCACCGGTGGTGCGCCTTCGGCCCCGGCGCCCCAGAAGGCGGAGGCCCCCAAGGCCGCCGCCCCGAAGCCTCCCGAGCAGGCCCCGGCTCCCGCCGCCAGCGGCGCGGGCGAGGGGATTGCCATCCTGATGCCGTCCCTCTCCCCGACGATGACGGAGGGGAAGATCGTCAAGTGGCTGAAGAAGGAGGGGGACAAGGTCTCCTCCGGGGACGCCATCGCCGAGGTGGAGACGGACAAGTCCAACCTCGAGGTGGAGGCGTACGACGACGGCACGCTCGCGCGCATCACCGTGCAGGCGGGCGACATGGCCAAGGTCGGCGCACCCATCGCGTTCCTCACGCCCAAGGGCGCCAAGGCCGGGGCCTCCGCTCCGGCCGCTCCGAAGGTCCCCGCCGCCGCGGCTCCGTCCGCGCCCGCCGGGGGACAGGTCGTTCCGCTGCGCCGCGAGCCCCAGGCTCCCCAGGGGGCGACGTCCGGCGCTGGCGGCCGGCTGCGCGCCAGCCCGCTGGCGAAGCGCATGGCCCAGGAGCGCGGGCTGGACATCAGCCAGGTGCGCGGCACGGGCCCGCTGGGCCGCGTGGTGAAGCGCGACGTGGAGCAGGCGCTGGGCCAGGGTCTGGCGAAGGCTCCCGCGCAGGCGCCGGCGGCGAAGAAGGCCGGGGCCCAGCCGGAGGTTCGCGCTTTCGGTACGCGTCCGGAGCCGCAGGCGGTGCCCATGTCCTCCATGCGCAAGGTCATTGGCCAGCGCATGTCGGAAGTGAAGCCCGGCGTGCCGCACTTCTACCTCACGGTGGAGGTGGAGATGGACGCCGCGGTGAAGATCCGCGAAGAGGCCAAGGCGCTGGACCTCAAGGTGTCCGTCAACGACATCATCGTGAAGGCGGCGGCCATCGCGCTGCGCCGTTCACCGAAGATGAACGTGTCGCTCCAGGGCGACCAGGTGCTGCACTTCGGCACCGTGGACGTGGGCATCGCCGTCGCCATCGAGGACGGGCTGATCACCCCCATCATCCGCGACGCGGACCTCAAGGGCCTGCAGGCCATCTCCGCCGAGTCTCGCGACATGGCGGAGCGCGCCCGCAAGCGCTCGCTGAAGCCCGCCGAGTACACGGGCGGCTCGCTCACGGTGAGCAACCTGGGCATGTACGGCATCGACCAGTTCATCGCCGTCATCAACCCGCCCCAGTCCGCCATCATCGCGGTGGGCGCCGTGGCGGAGAAGGCCGTGGTGCGTGACGGCCAGCTGGCGGTGCGCAAGATGATGACGGTGACGCTGTCGGGTGACCACCGCGTCATCGACGGGGCCACCGGCGCGGAGTACCTCCGCGAGCTGAAGGGCCTGCTGGAGCACCCCTCGCGGCTGTTGTTCTAGCGGTCGAGCGGTCCGCCGCCTCCGCCCCCGTGTGACACGCACGGGGGCGGGGCATGGCCTGGGCTACTCCCGCGCCGGCTCGTCCGGCTCGACGTCCTTCTCCAACTTGCGCTGGGCTTCCGTGACGTCCGCCTGGTCCGCGCGGCGCGTGCCCGTCTCCAGCTCCTCCTCGTGCTCGCGGCTGCGGCCCTGGATGCCGGGCCACGGCTCCGGACGCGTGGCTTCCACGTGCTTCACCGGCTTCACGTCTTCGTTCTTCTTGTTCGCCATGGTGCGTCACTCCTCCCCGGGGTCGGGGGTGTGGGTAGGACTTCCGTGGCGGTACGGTGGGATGCCCACGCTGGCGTGGCCACCCGGTGGGATGGAGGGGCAGAGCGCCTGCCTGCCTGACTCCCTTCGGACGGCGAAAAAAGGTCGGCAGGCGGCGCGGTTCGCTGCTTAACTTCTTACTCAATGAACGACGACATGACTCGCGAGCGCCTGGGACTTGGACTGCGGGAGGTGGAGCCTTCACCGGCGCCCCTGACTCCGGCGGTGTCCCTGGCGCACTCGCTGCAGCAGGCGCTGCGCGGCGCGGTGTACCCGCTCACCGCGGAGCAGTTGGTCTGGGTCGCGCGCGAGAACGACGCGCCCTCCCATGTGGTGTCGCTGTTGGGCTCGCTGCCGCGGGGCCGTTTCCCGTCGGTGGACACGGTGGCCCTCGCGCTCGGGAACGCCTCCGTCTGAGGCGGAGTGCTGTCGCGCGACGTTCGCTTTCGGCCTGGGTACAAGGTACCCCCAGGCGCGCTGACGGACGTGCGCGTTATCTTCGGCGCGACCAGCCTGTCTTCCGGATGAGGAAGCCATGGTCTGGAGGAGCTCCATGAACGCCTCGGACCTGCCCGCCGTGCTGTACGTGGACGACGACGCCCTCAACCTGAGGGTGTTCGACGCCAACTTCGGGCAGCGGTTTCGCATCTTCCGGTGCTCGTCCCCCAACGAGGCCCTGGCGCTCTTGGAGCAGCGGCGCTCGGAGATTGGCGTGGTGCTGTCCGACCAGCGCATGCCGGGGATGACGGGCGTGGAGCTCCTGGAGCGCGCCCGCAGCATCGCGCCGGACGCCAGGCGCATGCTGGTGACGGCGTACGCGGACATGCAGGCCGTCATCGACGCGGTGAACCGCGGCCAGGTGACGCGCTACTTCGTCAAGCCGTGGGACCGCGCGGAGCTGCTGGCGGCGCTGGAGGACGCGCTCAAGATTGCCCGGCTGGAGCTGCGCATCCGCGAAGTGGAAGGCCGGATGATGAAGTCCGAGCGTCTGGCCACGCTGGGGCAGGTGACGGCGGGCATCGCGCACGAGCTGATGGGCCCGGTGGGCTACCTCACGCAGAACGTGTCGTCGCTCCAGCGCGACATGGAGCGGGTGGTGCAGTACGTGTCGCGGCACCTGGCCACGGATCCGGACACGGAGGTGTCCTCCACCATCGAGGACCTGCCGTCGCTCATCAAGGACCTGTCCGAGGGCGCCAGCCACCTGCGCGGGGTGGCGCTGGGCCTGCGCGCGCAGGCGCGCGGCGAGGACATGGAGGCCACCGCGGAGGTGGCGGAAGTCGTCTCCTTCGCGGTGAAGCTGGCGCGAGCGGAGGTGCGCGACCGGGCGCGGCTCACCAGCAACGGCGAGCCCATCCGCATCGTCTTCGGGCCGGTGAAGCTGTGCCAGGTGCTGCTCAACCTCATCGTCAACGCGGCGCAGGCCATGGAGGGCACGGGCCGTCCGGGCCGCATCGACGTGCGGTGGGCGGCGCGCGACGAGGACGTGGTGCTGACCGTGTCGGACAACGGCTGCGGCATCCCCGTGGCGCTTCAGGAGAAGGTGTTCCAGCCGCTGTTCACCACCAAGCCCGTGGGCATCGGCACGGGGCTGGGCCTGTCCATCTGCCGCGAGCTGGTGATGCAGTTCGGCGGTCAGCTGCGCCTGGCGTCCACGCCGGGCGAGGGCACCGAAATCGAGCTCACCTTCAAGCGAGCCCTGCTCCCTTGAGCCCGAAGGCGTTGTGCAGGAGCCGCCACACCCGGTAGAGGGTGTCGCTCTCCTGTGACCGCACGTCCCGCACCAGGAGTGCGCGCCGGGGCGCTGCTTCCGGGCCGTACTCCACCACCAGTGCGTATCCGCCCTTCGGAGGCTGGACGATGTGCACCGCGCGCACGTCGTCGAAGGGAAACACCTCCGTGCGCGCCGCGCCCGGGGCCCACGCGAGTGTCTCCAGCCGCAGCGACTCCGTCTTGAAGTGCAGCACGAAGCGCCTCCGCCGCAGCCGTGCCTCCAGCACCAGCGCGCCGCCCACCAGGCCCCCCGCCAGCACGAGCAGCAGGGTCGCGGCGCCCGGTGTCCGGGCCGAGTCCAGGACGAGCAGCA
Source organism: Corallococcus sp. AB045 (assembly GCF_003668895.1). Taxonomy (NCBI): domain Bacteria; kingdom Pseudomonadati; phylum Myxococcota; class Myxococcia; order Myxococcales; family Myxococcaceae; genus Corallococcus; species Corallococcus sp. AB045. The sequence continues at coordinate 32,348 of NZ_RAWN01000005.1, read as the reverse complement.
GAAACCCCACCCCCGTGCACACGGCGGCCAGGGCCACGAGGAGCGTGGGCAACAGCCGCAGCGTCCAGGCCGGGGGCAGGGATTCCCCCACCAGCCGGCCCCCGTCGTAGAAGAGCCGCACGTCCCCCAGCCGCGGTGGCACCCGGTTCTCCCGCAGCGCGTCTTCGAAGCTCACCGGGAGAGCATAGTGGCCGCGCCTGTTCCCCACCCTCGAAGTTGGACGAGAGCTGTGCGATCCTCCCAATTCATGGATCTCCCGTTTGAGACCGGTGAAGGTGAAGGGGAAGGGCGGGGGACGCTCGCCTCGAAGGTGCTGCTGGTCGATGACGAGCCGGTGGTGCTGGACATCTGCGTGCGCCTGTTGGGGCGGGAGGCGGACCTCATCGTCTCCCCCGTGGGCAGCGCGGAGGAGGCGCTCGTCCTCTTGAAGGACCAGCGCTTCGACGTGCTGGTGACGGACAAGAACCTGCCCGGCATGGGTGGGGTGGAGCTCATCGCTGAAGCGCGGCGGATGCAGCCCGCGCTGGAGGCGGTGATGATCACCGCCTACGCCAGCTCCGAGTCCGTCATCGCCGCGTTCGCCGCCGGTGCCAGCGACTACATCGTGAAGCCCTTCGATGATTTGCGCGTGCTGCGCGCCAAGGTGCGCGCCGCGCTGGAGCGCCGCTCGGAGCGCGTGCGCACGCGCGACGGCGCCCGGGAGATGGCCCGGCAGGCGGCGGCGCTGCTGGATGCGGGCCGGGACGCTCCCGAGCCCGCGCACGAAGCGCTGGAGACGGAGCTGCGCAACTACGAGCAGGCGGTACGCCTGGGCCACAGCGGCAACGTCGCGGTGGTGGGCAGCGCCGAGGCCGTGAAGGTGCTGCGCGACGCGTCCTTCGAGGTGGTGGAGCTGCCGCCGTACTCGCCCCAACTGGAGAGCGCGGACGTGGTGGTGGTGGAGACCGGAGACCCCCAGTGGCACACGCTGGCGGAGCGCCTCCAGGGCCGCTCCCCGGACGTGGTGCTCCTGGCCGGCGCGGACGCCGACCTGAGCGACCTCTTGGAGGCCATCACCCTGCGCATGGACCTGGTGGGCTACGGCCAGTCCAACGCCGCCCGCGTCCTGCCGGAGAAGGTGCGCATGCTGCTGATGCGCCGGGGCATCCAGCGCGCCCAGCAGCGGCTCACCGCCGCGCTCGACACCTTCCGCCAGAGCATCGCGACCCCGAACTGAAGAGGAGCAGCGCCCAAACCCCGGGGCCACCGGAGCTCCGGGCCGCGTCCAGGCACCTGGACGCGGAACCGCTGGAGCTCTGTCCGCGAGGGCAGGGCGGAATGCCATAGCCCGCAAAGCGAAACGCCCACCTTCGTTTCCGAAGGTGGGCGTCTCTGAGTGACCCTGCCGGGATTCGAACCCGAGTTTGAGCCGTGAGAGGGCTCCGTCCTAACCACTAGACGACAGGGCCGGCTTGCTTCCCTACAACCGCTTCGTTTCTGCTGCTGCTTCCTACATTCTCCGTTCTGACCAGTCAACCGGAGATTTTCAGCTGGGGAACTAGGATTCGAACCTAGATAAGCAGAGTCAGAGTCTGCTGTCCTGCCGTTAGACGATTCCCCAAAGGCGCTGCGTGCTGCGGCTGCGTTGTTGCGGGCGCTTCTACTACCGACTTCTGCTGCTGACTTCAACTACTTCGTTTTCCTGACCGGCTTGCCATCAGTCTTCTTCGCCGGCTTCGCCGCCCCCTGCAGCGGGACGACATAGATGCGAACCTCTTCGTTCGCTTCGTAAATATTCAGCCCCTCGAAGTTCTTCCCGGAGGGGTTGGAGATGTGCACGGCCTTGACGCCCGGCTGGTTGACGATCGACCGCCTCGGGTAGCTCGAGGTCGGGTAGACGTTCTTGTAGTAGTCGAGCGTCGCTTCGAAGTCTCGCGAAGCCCGGTACCTGTTCTCGCCCACCTTCTGGGCACCATCCGGAATCTGCGCGCCGTTCACCAGCTCGGCGCCGGAAGCCGTTGCCCAGAGGGCCAGCAGCACCGCCCCGAGCGGGCGCGCCTTATAGAAATGCGGTCTCAGGCTGTCAAGCGGTCGCGTCATCGCCGGCCAAGATAGGGCCCGGCGATGCGCGCGTCCACCGCCAATGTCACGTCCCGCGAGCGAGCGCCGCGTCGATGCGCCGCAGGGCCTCATCGCGCCCCACGAGCAGCAGCGTCTCACCGATGCCGGGGCTGGTGGTGTTGCCGGTGATGGCCACGCGCAGGGGTTGGGCCACCTTGCCCATGCCCACCTGGGCCGCCTCGCTCACCGTCTTCACCACGCCGTCCAGCGGCTCCACCGTCCAGGCGGGCAGGGCGGCCAGCTTCTCCCGGGCCTGGCGCAGCAGGTTGAGCGAGTCCCCGCTCAGGTGCTTGGCGGCGGCCTTCTCATCCAGGGTGACGCCGCTCTTGAAGTAGATGGACGCGGTGTTCGCCATCTCGTCCAGGGTGCGCGAGCGCTCGCGCAGCGCGAGCACCAGCGGCTCCAGGCGCGCGTCGCCCTTCGCCTGGAAGCCGCGGGCCTCCAGGAAGGGGACGAGCCGCTCCGCGACCACGGCCGGGGGCAGCAGCTTGAACCACTGCTGGTTGAGCCACTGGAGCTTCTCCGGGTTCCACACGCCGGAGGTGCTGCCCACGCCGTCGAAGTCGAACCACTCCACCATCTGCTCGCGGGTGATGACCTCGTCGTTGCCGTGGCTCCAGCCCAGGCGGATGACGAAGTTGAGCAGGGCCTCCTGCATGATGCCCGTGCGCTTGTGCAGCATCACGTCCGCTTCCGGATGCTTGCGCTTGGAGAGCTTCTCGCGGTCCGGCCCCAGGATGAGCGGCAGGTGCGCGAAGTCCGGCGGCGTCCAGCCCAGCGCCTTGTAGAGCATCAGCTGCGGGAAGGTGGAGTTGACGTGCTCCTGGCCGCGCGACACCAGGGTGATGTCCATCAGGTGGTCGTCGATGACGCAGCCGTAGTTGTAGAGCGGGATGCCGTCCGCGCGCATCATCACCCAGTCATCCAGGTCCGAGTGCGCCTTGGTGATGGTGCCCAGCACCTTGTCGTCGAAGGACACGGTGCCTTCGCCCGCGGGCATGCGGAAGCGGATGACGGCGTCCTCCTGCTTCTTGCCGGGGGGCGGGCCCTTCAGGTCGTGGCAGGTGCCCTCGTAGCGGTAGCTGCCCTGACCCTTCGCCTTCTCCACCGCCTCGCGGCGCTGGGCAATCTCCTCGCGGGTGCAGTAGCACCGGAAGGCCTTTCCTTCCGCGAGGAGCTGGTCCGCGTGCTTGCGGTACGTGTCCAGGCGCTGGGTCTGGAAATAGGGACCGTACTTCGGGTCCTCCTTGCCGGGACCTTCATCCCAGTCCAGGCCCAGCCAGTTGAGTCCGTCCAGGATGGCCTTCACGGACTCCGGGGTGGAGCGCTCCTGGTCCGTATCCTCCATGCGCAGGATGAAGGTGCCGCCGTAGCGCTTCGCGTAGAGGTAGTTGAAGAGCGCGGTACGGGCGCCTCCGATGTGGAGGTATCCAGTAGGTGACGGAGCGAAGCGGACGCGGGGTTTTGACGGAGCCATGGGCAGGCGCGCGATAGCAGGACGGGTGCACGAGGGTCAACGCAAGCCGCCCGCTTGGGGTTAGGCTGCGCGGCCAAGGAGACTATCCATGTCGATTCGACACGCGGTTCGCACGGTGGTGCTGGCCACCCTGCTCGGAGGGCTGCCGGTGGGGGCCACCACGATGCTGCGGGCGGACCTGCCGCAGATGGCGCAGACGTCGGACGCGGTGGTGCAGGGCGTCGTCCGGCGCGTGCAGAGCCGCTGGAGCGGGGACAAGCGCCGCATCGTCACCGACGTGGAGATTCAAGTGACGGAGGCCCTCAAGGGGCAGCCCGGCGGCACGGTGGTCGTCACCCAGCCGGGAGGCCGGGTGGGGGACATTGGCCAGGTGGTGGGTGGCCTGGCGTCCTTCTCCGAGGGCGAGGAGGTCGTCGTCTTCCTGGAGAAGCGCGGCGCGGCAACGTTCCAGCTGTCGGGCATGGCGCAGGGCAAGTACCAGGTGCAGCGCACCGGCCCGGGCGCGATGGCGGTGCCGGCGTCCACCGGGGACGCGGTGCTGATTGATCCGAAGACGCGCCAGGAGACGGTGTCCGGCGCGAAGCCGGTGACGCTGGAGGAGCTGAAGGCGTCCGTGCGCGCGGCGGTCCAGGCGCAGCAGGCGGCGCCCGCGAAGAAGGGGGCGAAGTGATGGGCGCGCTCGCGTCGTGGGTGGTGCTGGCGGCGGTGATGGGACAGAGCTCCGCGCCGTACGTGCGCAGCCGCGTGTCCCCTGGGGATGAAGCCACGCAGTGCCTGTACTGGACGCAGTCCAAGGTCACCTGGCAGCAGAGCACCGTGGGCAACCCGAAGGCGACGAACCACACGGAGTTCGACGCCATCACCCGCTCGTTCCAGAGCTGGCAGGACATCTTCGCCAGCTGCGGCAACCTGACGCTGGCGGAGGGCTCGCGCGTGAACTCCCGGACGGTGGGCTACAACCGCTCCGGCGACAACATCAACCTCATCCTCTTCCGGGGCCGCGCCTGTCGCGAGGTCGTGGACGCCAACGACGCCTGCTTCACCCAGGACACGTGCGCGAACACGTACGACTGCTGGGACGACAGCGACGGCACCATCGCCATCACGCTCACCACGTACGACGAGCGCACGGGCATCGTCTACGACTCGGACATCTCCTTCAACGCCGCGCGCTTCAACTTCACCACCGGCAACGGCGGACCGTGCGGCATCGTGGCCACGCCGGACTGCGTGGACACGGACGTGCAGAACACGGCCACCCATGAGGTGGGCCACTTCGTGGGCCTGGACCACACGCTGGCGACGGGCTCCACGATGAACCCCAGCGCCCCTCCGGGCGAGACGTCCAAGCGCAACATCGACCCGGGTTCGCGCAGCTTCGTGTGCGCCGCGTACCCCAAGGGCAGCGCGAGCCAGCCCTGCTTCCCGGTGCAGGGCAGCGGGAACGGCGATGGGGACGGCGACGGGGAGGGTGACGACGGCTGCACCGCGGCGACCGGCGGACTGGCGGTGCTGCCGCTGCTGGCCGCGGCCTCGCTGCTGGCGCGCCGCCGGAGGGGTGGACGGTGAGCTGTCGCCTGCTGCTCCTGGGAGTGCTGCTGTGCGCGGGAGCGGCGGACGCGCAGCAGGACTTCAAGCGCACGCTCGTGCCGGGCCGGCCGTTGTGCCTGGTGTGGCCGGGGCGTGACTACGTCTACCACCTGGACGCGGCCGGCAGCACGCGCACGCCCGGGGACTCGGAGGTCGTCGCCATCGAGGCGGCCTTCGACGCGTGGCGGGCGCTGTCCGCGACGTGCAGCGACTTCCGCTTCATCCGGGGCGAGGACTGGTCGCGCTCCGTCGACATTGGCTACGACGAGGAACACCCCTTCGACAACTACAACGTCGTCACCTTCCGAGAGCGCAACTGCCAGGACGTCGCCCCGCCGGACGACGCGTGCTGGGAGGAGGAGACGTGCGGCAACGTCTACCAGTGCTGGGCGCACGGGGGCGCCACCATCGGGCTCACCACGTCGTCGTTCAGCTTCAAGGACGGGCGCGTGGTGGACTCGGACATCGAGCTCAACGCGGCGGAGACGGACTACGGTCCCAGCTTCCTCTTCACCACCGTGAATGGCTCTCCGTGTTCGGGCACTCCGTCCACCGGCTGCGTCGCCACGGACGTGCAGAACACGATGACGCATGAGATTGGCCACGTCGTCGGGCTGGACCACGTCTTCTCCGCGGGCTCGACCATGGAGGCCACGGCCTCCCAGGGCGAGACTTCCAAGCGCGTCATCGACGCGGGCTCCGCGGCCGGCTTCTGCTCGGCCTATCCGCGCGGCCTGCCGCCCACGCAGTGCCGCATCCCAGAGGACCCGGGCCTGAAGCTCGTGGCGGACGGGAGGGGCACCGGCTGCGGCGCTTCCGCGGGAGGACCGGGCATGGCCGCCGTGCTGCTCTGGGGCGTGGCGCTGATGCGCAGGGGCAGGCGGTCAACGGCCCCTCGGGCCGGTCTCCCTGGTGCTGCCCCGGGCGGACCGCGCGGTTAGACTCTGACCGTGGCCGTCGCCTTCTTCGATCTGGACAGGACGCTGCTCGCCGCCAACTCCGCGTCGCTCTGGGTGCGCCGCGAGCTGGCGCTGGGCCACATTTCCCGCTGGGAGGCCCTGCGCGCCAGCATGCTGCTCGCCCGTTACCACCTGGGCTTCGTGGCCATGCAGGACGTGCTCCTGCGCGCCACGGCGCTGCTCTCGGGCTCCGACGCGAAGGCCCTGGAGGCGCGCTCCGCGGACTTCTACGCGGAGGCCGTGCGCGGGCAGTACCGGCCCGGGGCCCTGGTCGCGCTGGAGGCCCACCGCGAGGCCGGAGACCGGCTGGTACTGCTGACGTCCTCCTCGGGCTACCTCTCCGACCTGGTGGCGCGCGAGCTGCGCCTGGACGGCGTGCTGTGCAACCGCTTCGAGGTGGACGCGGCGGGGCTGCACACCGGACGCCCGCTGGGGGCCGTGTGTTTCGGCGAGGGCAAGCGCTTCTACGCGGAGGCCACCGCGAAGGAGGCGGGGGTGCCGCTGTCCACGTGCGCCTTCTACACGGACTCGTACTCGGACCTGCCGGTGCTGGAGGTGGTGGGGCGCCCGGTGGTGGTGAACCCGGACCACCGGCTGCGCCGCGAGGCCCGGCGGCGGGGCTGGCCGGTGGTGGACTGGGGCGTGCCTCCTGGAGGCGCCACCCCGTCCGTCCCTCCGTCGCCGCCGCTCGTGCCCTCCACCGGCCCTTGATGAGATGGAGGACGCGGTGGAGGCGCGTCGCTTTTTTCAGCGGCGCGGGGACACGAGCCGCATGGTGAACGTGTAGTCCACGTTCGCCGGGCGGCCCTGGTACTGGATGGGCTTGTAGACGCGCGACTGGAGCGCGTCGAGCACCGCCTTATCCATGTGCTGCACCATCTTCAGGATGCGGCAGTTCTCCACGCGCCCCTTGTTGGTGATGGTGCAGCGCACCGCCACGAGCCCCTCCGCCTTGATGGCGAGCGCCTCGCGCGTGTAGGCGATGTCCCGGCCCTCCTCCACCAGCATCGGCCGCTCCATGGCGTCGTTGAAGGGGATGACGGCGTTCGGGTTGACGGGCGCGAGCGCGCCGGTCGTCAGCGACGGCACCGCGAGGCTGCCTGCCGCGCTGACCGGCGCCGCGGCGGACGCGCCCAACGCGCCCATCGCCTTGTCCGTCGTCGTGGCGGGGACCGCCGCGGGGGTGGACGGGTTCGCGGCCTGCATCATCACCGGCGCCGCGAGTCCACCCGGCGTCGCCGGGGCCACGTTCTCGAAGTCCTCGGGGGTGGAGGCGGTGGCCAGGTCCACGCGGCTCGGGCGCTCACCGCCGCCCCGGCGCCTGGTCAGCTTCTGGGACAGCACCACCTCACCGGAGCCGCCGGTGATGATGGTCTCCGTCTGGTAGCCCTCCAGCGCGAAGGTCAGCTCCGCGGTGATGCTGCCCTCGCTGCCCAGGGGCAGCTCCATCACGAAGGGCGTCACGCCCTTCTCCTTGCCCTTGTAATAGACGCGCGCGCCGGACGGCTGGCTCATCAGCCGGAAGCGCACCTTGCCCGGCGCGGGCGCCGCCGTGGGGGCTTCCGCCACCGGGGCCTGCGCGGTGGGGGCCGTGGCCTGGGCCACCGGCTGCGCGGGCTTCTCCTCGGGGCTTCCGCCGCGCAGGAAGAACAGCGTGATGCCCACCAGGCCCGCGACCATCACGCCACCCAGCGCGCCCATCATGAGCGTGCGCTGGCGGGCGCGCTGCACGTCCGCCGGCACCTCCACGCTGATGTCCACCGCGAGCCCACCGTCCGCGGGCTCCGCGTTGCCCACGTTGGCGAACAGCGGGGACGCGTAGGGGCCCGTCGTCGGCGGAGAGGGGTAGGGGCCCGTCGTCGAGGCGCCGCCCAGCCGGCGGAACACGCCGCTGTTGCCGCCCGCGGCCATGTGCGCCTCGCGCAGGCCCTCCAGCAGCTCGTCCATCGTCTGGAAGCGCCGCACCGGGTCCTTCTCCAGACAGCGGCGCACCACCATCTCAATCTCCGGCGGCACCGCGAGATCCGGGCGCACGGACTGGAAGGTGGGGGGCGGCTCCTTGTAGTGGGCGAAGATGAGCTCGATGTGGTCGCGCGCGATGAAGGGCGGCCGACCCATCAGCATCTGGAACAGCATGATGCCCAGCGAGTATACGTCGCTGCGCGCGTCCGCCACGTTGCGCGCCTGCTCCGGCGCCATGTACTGCGGCGAGCCGAGGAAGGTGCCGTTCTGGGTGATTTCAGGGCTGACTGGCCCCTCCTGCGGCGCCACGGACTTCACGAGGCCGAAGTCCAGGACCTTCACCAGGTCCTGATCCGCCTCGTTGAGGATCATGATGTTCGCGGGCTTCAGGTCGCGGTGGATGATGCCCAGCGCGTGCGCCTCGCGCAGGGAGCGGCACACCTGCTGCGCCACCGACACCGCGCGCGCCCAGGGCAGCGGGCCCGCCTGACCCAGCACCTGCTGGAGCGTGCGACCCTCCAGGTACTCCATCGCGATGTAATAGATGCCGTCGTCCGTCTGCCCGTAGTCGATGACGGTGACGGTGTTCGGATGCCGCAGCTTCGACGTCAGCGACGCCTCGCGCAGGAAGCGCTTCTGGAAGCCGGGGTCGCGGCTGGTCGGGAAGTTGGGGTTGAGCACCTTGAGCGCGACCACGCGCTCCAAGGGGGCCTGCAGGGCGCGGTACACCTTGCCCATTCCACCCACGCCCAGGGGCTCCAGAATGCTGAAGCGGCCGTTCAACGTCCGGCCGATGAGCGGATCCGTTCCCGGCGCCTCAGGGCTCGGGGAATCGCTCTTGATCATTCGTATCCCCTAGAAGCTGCGTGCAAAATGGTTTCTCCGGCAAAAGCAGCGCCTCTATATCCAAGCACAACTCGCCGGTGCGGCGCACGCCAAGGGGGTCCGGAATCCACCACGTCGGGGCAAGCGCGACCCCGGTCGCAGGGGGGGATGTGAGTCGCGACCTTCGGGTAAGCCCGCATTGCTTTGGACAGGGCTCCCGGATTACGGTTTTTCTTCCTGCCTGCCATCCGGCGGGCCGAGTTCTTCGATGGCCGAAACCCCCAGAGTCCCCGTTCCTCCGCAGGTACGTCGGGTCTCCGTGCAACAGCGCCTGAGCGCGCTGGAGGCGGAGCAGAACCAGTTGCGCCAGGAGCTCGTCTCCCTGCAGGGAGAGGTTCGCCTGCCAGGCCTCTACCTGACCGTGGAGGCAGGCGACACGACCGCGCTCGTGCCCGCGAAGCAGGTGCAGGAGGTGGTGCGGCTGGTGGCGTTGGATCCGCTGCCCGGCGCGCCGGTGCACGTGTCCGGTTCGTTTGTCTACCGCGGCAGTCCGGCGGTGGTGGTGGACGTGGCGCGCCTGCTGGGCGTCAAGCGCACGCCGGATCTGGACTCGCTCCTGGTGGTGGTGGACGCGGGCCGCATGGTGGCGCTGCTGGTGGACCGGGTGAAGGACCTGGTGGAGACGCCGGTGCTGGTGGACGGCTCGCAGAGCGGCGAGGAGAAGCTGCCCTGGGACGGCACGGGGCTGATGGCCGGGCTGTGCCGTACGCCGGAAGGCCTGCGCCCGCTCCTGCGCACGAGCGCGCTGCTGAACGGCACGGAGGGCCTGTGAGCGAAGGGCTTCTCGACGACGCCACGCTCGCGAAGGTCGAGGAGGTGCTCCAGGGCGCCTGCGGCCTGACGCTCGCGAGCAGCCTGCGTCGCTCGTTGGAGCCCGCGCTGGCCCGCGCGGCGCTGACGCGCCAGATGTCCGAGGCGGCCTTCCTGCGCCAGTTGCTCATTCGCGAGCCGACGGCGGTGGAGGCGTTCATCGAGCACGCCGTCATCGGCGAGACCTACTTCTTCCGCCACCCGGAGCACCTGCGCGCGCTGGCCTCGCGGGCCCGGTTGCACCAGGGCGGCCCGTTCCACGTCTGGAGCGCGGGCTGCGCGAGCGGCGAGGAGCCCTACAGCATCGCCATGGCGCTGATGGCCGCGGGGCTGGGCAACGGCGGGCGCTTCCGCGTGCTGGCGACGGACGTGTCCGGCCGGGCCCTGCAGCGCGCGAAGGCCGGCGTGTACAGCCCGTGGTCGCTGCGGCGCATCGAGCCGGACCTGGAGAAGCGCTTCCTGGTGCCGCACCCGGGCGCGACGGGAAATGACACGCAGCACACCGTCTCCGCGGAGGTCGTGCGCACGGTGGACTTCCGCCGCCACAACCTGGCCACGGACGCGGTGCCGTCCCTGGGCTTCCACGCCATCTTCTGCCGCAACGTCCTCATCTACTTCACGCCGGAGCTGGTGCGCGCGGTGCTGAGCCGGCTGCTGAGCGCGCTCGCGCCGGGGGGGCTGCTCTTCGTGTCGCCCGCGGAGGTGCCGCTCACCAACGGGATGGGGCTGGAGACGCTGGACGTGGACGGCACCCCCGTCCTGCGCATGCCCCTGGAGCAGCCGTGGACCGCGGGCGAGTCCGCGACCGTGGCCCCTCCGCGTCGCGACGCGCCAGCGGCCTTCACCGCCGCCGCGCTCGGCCGGCAGACGCCGGTGCCGGGCAGCCTGCGGCTTTCGCTCCGCCGCCCCACGCCCGCGCCCATGCCGGCCTACGTGGCACGGCCGTCCACCCCGGCTCCGGTGCCGGAAGCCCCGCGGGCTCAGGCCGCCACGCCGGCGGCTCGCGCGGCAAAGGACGCGGGCCTGCTGACGCGGGCGCTGGAGGCGGCGCACGCGGGCCACTTCGAGGAGGCGGAGGCGCTGGCGCGCGAGGCGGCGCGGGCGCTGTCCCCGGAGGCGTACCTGCTCCTGGCGATGGTGGCCGAGTCGCGCAACGACCTGGACGCGGCGGTGGAGGCGGTGCGCAAGGCGCTGTACTTGGAGCCACAGCTGGCGCTGGGACATGCGACGCTGGTGGCGCTTTACAGCCGGCTGGACCGGCGCGAGGACGCGGAGCGCGCGCGGCAGAACGCGTTGCGCGCGCTGGATGGATTGGATGACGAGCACCCGCTGCGAGGCGTGGAGACGACGATGACGGCGGGAGGCTTGCGGCAGGCGCTGGCCCCCCGTCCTTCGCAGATGGGCTGGCAGGGTGCGCGCTGATGTCGTGGGGCGCGCCGGTACACGTGAGGTGGGGACAACGTGGAAGCGAAAGGTTTGAAGATGGCGTCGCCTCAAGGGGCGGATTCGACCAGGCTCAGCCTGCGGACGAAGATCCTCGGGGGTACGGGCATCTTCGGCATCGTGCTGGTCGGCATCCTGACCTTCGCGTTCTGGATGCAGATGAGCGACGGCCTGCTGGATGAGCTCACCAAGCGCTCGCGCGCGGTGAGCATCGGCATGGCGTTCGCAGTGGGGGCGTCCGCGGCGGCGAACGACGCGGTGATGCTCCAGGCGGGCACTGACGCGGCCCTCAAGAGCGTGCCGGACATCGCCTACATCGTCATCCGCGACGCGGGCGGCAAGGTGCTGGCGCGCTCCGCGGGCGAGCACTTCGCGACCGCCGCCGCCGTGGAGCCCGCGGACGGTGACGGGGTGGTGGACCGCCTGCTGACGGCCGGCAAGCTGCCCGTGGTGGAGACGACGGCGCCCATTCTCTTCGGCCCGCCGGGCGGCATGCTCAAGCGCGTGGGCACCGTGCAGCTGGCGCTGGACCGCGAGGCGCTGGCGGACTCGCTGTCCTCCAGCACCTGGCGCACCGCGGGCCTGGGCCTGCTGGTGCTGGTGCTGGGCCTCCTGGCGGCGGCCGGCATGGCCAGCCTCTTCATCCAGCCGCTGGAGCGGCTGGCTCGCGCGGCGGTGGGCATCGCCGCGGGGGACCTGCGCCAGCAGATCGACACCACCGGCACGGACGAGATTGGCGAACTGGCGCGCAGCTTCGCCACCATGGCGGACGCGCTGGTGCACCTGCTGCACGACCTGCGCGGCGCGGCCACGGACCTGGAGCACGAGGCCGCGGGTGTGCTGGCCACGTCCACGCAGCAGTCCGCGATGGCGCACCAGCAGGCGTCCGCCATCAACGAGACGAGCACCACGGTGGCGGAGATCGCCCAGACCTCCAAGCAGGCCACGTCCTACGCGGACGCGGTCATCGCCCAGACGCAGAAGTCGGAGTCGCTCAGCGCTCAGGGACAGAAGGTCGTCACGGAGAGCGTGGAGGGCATGGAGAAACTGGGCGAACAGGTGAAGGCCATTGCCCTGTCCATCACCGACCTGAACGAGCGCACGCTGCAGATCAGCGACATCATCGGACAGGTGAAGGACGTCGCGGAGCAGTCCAACCTGCTGGCCCTCAACGCCTCCATCGAGGCGGCGAAGGCGGGCGAGCACGGGCGCGGCTTCGCGGTGGTCGCCACGGAGATGCGCACGCTGGCGGAGCAGTCCCGCATGGCGGCCGAGCAGGTGCGCGTGCTCCTGGGTGAGGTGCAGAAGGGTACCCGCGTGGCCGTGACGACGACGGACGAGGGCAGCCGGCGCGCCCAGGCGGCGATGGATCTTGCGCGTGGCGCGGGCTCCACCATCCTGGGCCTGTCGGAGGTCATCCGCGAGTCGTCCGGGGCGGCGCGGCAGATCGCGGGCAACACGCGGCAGCAGACCATTGGCGTGGAGCAGATCGCCACGGCGATGGGCGAACTGACGTCCGCCATGAGTGATTCGGTGGAGGGCACCCGGCGCATCGAGCAGGTGGCCGGCAACCTCTCCATCTTGTCGAAGCGCTTCTCTGAACTTGTAGGCAGGTACCAGCTATGAACAGCAACGTGACGGGTGGGGCACGCAAGGCAGCGAAGGTGCTGATCGTGGAGGACACGAAGACCATCACCAACCTCCTGCAGGTCTACCTGATGGGGTGGGGGCTGGACTTCGTGGACGCGCCCAACGGCGCGGTGGGACTGAAGCGGGCGCGCGAGCAGAAGCCGGACCTCATCATCTCCGACGTGCAGATGCCGGAGATGGACGGCTTCGCGCTGTGCGCGGCCATCCGAGGCGACCCGAAGCTGCACGACACGCCCTTCATGCTGCTCACGTCGCTGAAGGACGACGCGAGCCGCCAGAAGGGGAAGCTCGTCGGCGCGAGCGCGTTCCTCAACAAGCCGGTGTCCGTGGACGACCTGCGCTCCAAGGTGCGGGACATCCTCAAGCTGCCGGCCACGAAGTACTGACCGCCCGCCCATGTCCAACGACGACCGCAAGCTCTTACCCATCGACTTCGACGAGCTGAAGGCCTCGCTCGACGCGGCCCAGATGCTGCTGGAAGGCGCCACGGTGGTGAGCGCCCACAGGCGGCGCGAGGTGCTGCATCAGCGCGCGGTGGCGCTGGCCAACTCGCGCCACGAGACGCGCCAGGAGGTCGTCACGGTGCTCGCCTTCCATGTGGGCGGCGAGCGCTATGCGGTGAAGATCGACTACGTGGACCACGTGCTGGAGTCGCGCGGGATGTGCTCGCTTCCCGGGGCGCCGCGCCACGTGCTGGGGGCGCTCTTGTCGCGCTCGCGCATCGTGCCGGTGTTGGACCTGCGGCAGTTGTTGGGGCTGGAGGGCGGGGGCATGTCCGACCTGAGCAAGGTCGTGGTGGTGGAAGTGGAGGACGAGGCGTTCGGGCTGGCGGCGGAGGTCGTGGACGGACGGCTGGAGTTGCCGCGCGCGGAGCTGTCCCAGCCGCCGCCGGGGCCGTTCCTGTTCCTGACGTCGGACCGGCTCACGGTGCTGGACCTCACACAGCTGGGCAACCCGGCGGCCGCACGGCGCGGCTAGAGGGGACTGGGGTTTCATGGATCCGCAGTTGCTGCGCAGCATCTGGCCGGTGTTCGCCGCGGAGACGCGCGAGCAGATTCAGGCCATCGGGTCGAAGGTGCTGGGGCTGGAGCAGCCTGCCAGCGCCCGCGACGCGGACCTGCTGCCGTCGCTCAAGCGCGTGGTGCACAGCCTCAAGGGCTCCGCTGCGAGCCTGGGGCTGGACGACATCGAACGCATCGTCCACGCCATCGAGGACGGGTTGTCCCACGTCGACGTGGATCAGCCCATCTCCCGGGGCGCCGTGGAGGCGATGCTTCGGGGCCTCTCCGCCATCGAGAACGCCCTCAACCGGGGCGACGCGGGCGAACAGCCCGTGGTGGACGGCGTGGGCTCGCTGCTCAAGGCCCTGGGCCACGAGGAGCCGGCCGCCCCCGGGTCCGACGACGCCGCCATCAACGGCCCGTTGGGTGAGGACGGGCTGAAGGCGCTGGTGGCGCTGGAGACGGCGCTGAGCACGCTGGTGTCCCCCAAGGTGGAGGACCGGGCGGGCGCGGTGCGCGCGGCGGTGGAGCAGGCGCACGCCTTGCGCCATAGCGCGGAGTCCGTCCAGGCGGACGCGGTGGCCTCGCTGGCGGAGGCCGCGGCGCTGGGCTTCACGCGCATGGAGGAGGGTGGGGACGCGGCGGGACAGGCGGCGTCGGAGGTGGCGGGCGCGCTGGTGGACCTGCGCATGGCGCTGAGCGTGGCGGAGGACGCGGTCGCGGTCCAGGAGCCCGAGCCCGTGAAGCTGGCTCCGGCCCCCGCCGCGAAGCCCGCGGCGCGCGCGAGCACGCCGGCTCCGGAAGGTCGCGCCGGGACGGTGGACCGCGCGGTGCGCGTGTCGGTGAAGACGCTGGATTCGCTGGCGCTCCAGGTGGAGCACCTGGTGTCCGGGCGGTCGCAGCAGGGCCGGCGCACGGAGGGCTTCCGGTCGCTGACGGATCAGGCGCATGAGGTGCTGCTGCACCTGGAGCGCGCCGCGTCGCAGCTGGCCATGTCCGGCGGCGGGCCCGCGCTGGAGCCGCTGCGCACGGGCGTGGGCCTGATGCGCACGATGCAGAAGCGCCTGCTGGAGCATGCGAAGGAGGCGCACCGCGACGGTGAGCAGCAAGCGCTCATCGGTCAGGTCATCCGCGACGACCTGCGCGACCTGCGCATGGTGCCGGCCTCGCAGGTGCTGGAGCCCCTGCGGCGCACGGTGCGAGAGACGGCTTCGCGGCTGGGCAAGGAGGTGACGCTGGAGTTGGGCGGCACCGACGTGCGGCTCGACCGGCGCATCGTGGACGCGCTGAAGGATCCGCTGGTGCACCTGGTGCGCAACGCCATCGACCACGGGCTGGAGATGCCCGCGGCGCGCAAGGCGGCGGGCAAGCCGGAGACGGGCCGGCTGGTGGTGCGGGTGGAGGCGCGGGGCACGCGCATCGGCGTCATCGTGGAGGATGACGGCGGGGGCCTGGACCCGGTGCGCGTGCGCGCGACGGCGGTGCGCCGGGGCCTGATGAACCAGGAGGCGGCGGACAAGCTGTCGGACGCGCAGGCCGCGCGGCTCGTCTTCCAGCCGGGCTTCTCCACGCGTGACGAGGTGACGTCCACGTCGGGCCGCGGCGTGGGCCTGGACGTGGTGCTGGCCACCGCGCAGCGGCTGCAGGGCAGCGCGGACGTGGAGTTCACGCCCGGCAAGGGCACGCGCTTCATCGTGGACCTGCCGCTGACGCTGGCGGCGGCGCTGGGCCTGCTGGTGCGCACGGGCACCACCGTCACCGCGATCCCCTCCGACACCGTGAAGCGCGTGCTGCGGCTGGACGCGGACGACGTGGGCACGGTGGCCGGGCGCGTGGTGGCGCGGCTGGACGGCGAGCAGCTCACGTTCCTGTCGCTCTCGGAGGCCATCGGCCTGCCGCGCATGCCGCTCGCGCTGGAGTCGGGCCGGCGGCAGACGGCGGTGCTCTTGTCCCTGGGTGAGGAGCGCGTGCTGTACGCCATCGACGAGGTGGTGGGGCAGCAGGAGCTGGTGGTCCGCGCACTGGGCAAGCACCTGCGGGACGTCACGCACCTGGCGGGCGCGGCGGTGCTGGACGACGGCCGCGTGGTGCCGGTGCTCAACGCGCCGGAGCTCCTGCGCGCGGCCAAGCCGGACACGCGCACCTCCAGCGGCGAATCCAAGCTGCCGCGCATCCTGGTGTGCGATGACTCGCTCACCACGCGCTTCGCGATGAAGTCCCTGCTGGAGATCGCCGGCTACCCGGTGGTGACGGCGTCGGACGGCGAGGAGGCGTGGCAGGTGCTGGAGCGCGTGCACTGCCACCTGGTGGTCAGCGACTGGCAGATGCCCCGGCTGGACGGCGTAGGACTGGCGCGGCGGATGAAGGGCCACCCCATGTTCCGGCGCACGCCCATCATCCTGGTGACGTCGCTGGACAGCAACGAGGACCGCGCGGCTGGTCTGGAAGCGGGCGCGGACGGCTACCTCGTCAAGCGCGAGGTGGAGCGCGGCAAGCTCCTGGAGCTCGTGCGCCAGCTGCTGCCTGGCTGAGAGCCGGGCAGGGCGGCCTCTGGAAACGACGACGCCCCGTCCTTCGCCTGGAGCGAGGGACAGGGCGTCTGTTCTTTCAGCTGCGAGCCGCTCTTTCAGCGCGGGCGGACCCACGCCTTGGGCCAGTCGTCGAACTCGGTGACCTCCTGGTCGTCGACGAGCAGCGTGTACATGGACTCCTCGGGGAAGTCGCCGATGCGCAGGCGCAGTTCCTTGCCCTCCGCCTTGGTGCGCAGCGGGTGGAGCGGGTCCGACGTCTTCACCCACTCCAGCTTCTGCTTCATCAGTTGATCAGCCGTCATAGCTTTGCCTGTGGCTTGGCGTAGATGTTGTCCACGGCCTGGTTGGTACGCTGCGAGCTGTTGATGATCTTGTCGTACGCCTGCGCCTCGCTCAAGCCGCTCTTCTTGGCCTCACCGACGAGCTGCTCGAACGAGGGGCCGTCCAGCCGGCCGTACTTGAAGAAGTCGCGCGCCTTGAGCATCGCGGATTCGAACGTGCCCATGAACTGGCGCGCGTCCACGCGGGCCTGATGGCGGATGGAGTGCGCGGCCTTCGCGCGGTCCTCCAGCGACGCGCCCTGCGCCGCCAGCTTCGCGTCGTTCGCGGGGATGCCGGCGACCTGCTGCTTGTACCAGGCGCGGATCTCGCTGTTGGTCGTGGGCTTCTTCGCGGCGCCCACGTCCGTGCCGTTCACCTTCGCCGCCCCTTCCGGGTTGCGCGGGCGCGTGCGCGACGGGCTGCCGGTGGACATGTCGGAAGGCGGCCGGTTGGCCGTCGGGGGCGCCGAGTTCGACCGGGTGGGCTTCGTCGGCGTCGAGGACGGCGACGTCGTCGTGTTGGGCTTCGAGTCCACGGAGTTGCCGCGACGCGGCTGCGGCGTCGACTGCGTGGAGCGCACGCTCGAGCTTCGGTTGAGCTTCATGGGGGAGGCTTTCGGGGTCAGGAAGGAAAACCGCTTTCCCTTTTATCGCACTTGCAGGTAGGCGAGTTGCGACCTCTGCCTACCTTTCGTGCGCTGGCCCGATGTCCCCTATCGGTGGGCGGGTACGGGAAAGGCGTCATCCCCTGGCAGCACCAGGGTGATTTCCAGCCGGGGCTCCACGGCCACCGCCAGCGTGCCTCCCAGGCGCTCCGCGAGCTGCTGGAGCATGGCCTGCGTCCGCGCCGTCAGGGCCGCGCCAGGGCAGGCCCGGACGCGCAGCAGCCACTGGGAGGCCTCCTGGGCCGGGCCCAGGTGGACGTCCACGGCGACAGCGCCAGCGGAGCCCCGTGCGAGCGTGCGGGCGAGCAGCTCCCACTCCGCCCGGGCGCCCCTCACCGGCACGGTCCGCTCCGCGGGCAGCGTCAGCATGGCGGCGGCGCGGCCTCGCGTGGGTGCGAAGGCGTGCGTCAGCACGGGGCGCAGGTCATCCAGGCCCGGCACGGGTGGTGACAGGCGCCGGTCGATGAGTTCCTTCTGATCCGCGGCGACCTTGGCGATCCGCTCCAGGTAGCGCTGCGCCTGCGGGCCCAGCGGTCCGCCGGTGCCCTTGAGCATCATGTCCACGTAGCCCTTGATGACCATCAGCGGCGTGCGCAGGTCGTGCGCCGCGCGCGAGCGCCGCTTGTCCTGCACCGCCACGGTCCGCTCCAGGCGCCGCTTTGCTTCCAGCAGCCGGGCCTGCCGCGCGCCCTGGGCCACCTCGCGCGCGTGCGCCGCGAGCAGCGCCGGGGCGAACGCGCTGAAGCGCTTCACCACGCTCCGCTGCGACGTCGTCAGGGGGGCGGGCCAGATCTCCAAGACAGAGGACCGCTTCGTGGCATCCGCGCGACGGGCGGGGACATTGCCCACCTTCATCACGCACACGCGTCCTTCATAGAGGGCCGCGCCGGTCGCGCCGGTCAGCCGCAAGGACGCCTTGAGGAGAGCCTCCAGGCCCGCGCGCGTTCCTCCGCGCAGCGCCTGCTCGGCCACCGCCGTCAGCGTCGTTTCCATCCTGGCATCGAGGTCGTCCTCGATGCGCCGCCCCATCCAAGCCCCAGCCCGCACGCGCCAAGGAATGGCCATGCCCGTCAAGAGGCGCAATGGCTCCACCGGGGAGCACTTCCGTTCCGCACCAGGCAGCAATCCTTTACCCACCGTGATCGGCACTGGCGGACATTTTTACCGCCGTATGGGCAGCCCCCTCACGCCAAACCCTTGCTCTTGCTGGGAAAAGGTTTTGGCCAGCCGCTTGCTATCACCTGCCCACGTCAGGCTGGGCGGGAAGGGGCGGATGGGTACTCTCGATTACTACGCGACGATGGCTCGGATGGCGCCTGGGGCGCTCGCGAAGAGCGCGGTCCGCCGGGTCCAGAAGGTCGCACGGCAGGCGCTGTACCGCCGCCGGGAGCAGGTGGACGAAGCGCAGCTGCTGGAGTCGTTCGGCGCCACGCGCGCCGAGGAGCTGGTGACGCTCGCGCTGGATCACCGCACATCGCGGGCCTGGTGCGAACTGTCGCAGCGCGAGTCCGCTCGCGCCGCCATCCAGAAGCTTCCGGGCGCGAAGGCGCGCACGCTGGAGCGCGCCGCGAAGGCGCTCCGTCAGGAGTGGGACGTCTTCGGCACGCAGGTGGCCTTCGGTGAAGGCAAGCCGGTGGACTGGTCCCTGGAGCCGGTGAGCGGCCGGCACTATCCGGTGGATCCGGTGGAGCGCATGCCGCTGCACGTGACGGGCATGGATCCGAAGTACCCGTGGGTGATGGCCCGGCTGGACAGCGTGCTGGCCCTGGCCCAGGGCGCGTGGGTGGCGGACACGGAAGCGGAGCGCTCGCGCTTCGCCACGGCATTCGTCGCGCAGACGCTGGACTTCCTGCAGGCGAACCCCGTGGGCATGGGCGTCCATTGGACGTGCCCCATGGAGATTGCACTGCGCGCGGCGAATATCGCGCAGGCGCTGGCGATGTTCGCGGACGCGCCCCAGGTGCGCCGTCCGGAGTTCCTGGTGCCCGTGCTGGGCGCGCTCGCGGAGCACTGCGCTTGGGTGGAGGCCCACCTGGAGGACACCAGCGCGGTGCCCAACAACCACCTTGTCTCCAACTACGTGGGGCTCGCGGTGGTGGGGCTGCTCTTCCCGGAGCTGCCCGGCGCGCCCCGGCAGGTGGCGCTCGCGGCGAACGGCCTGCGCGCGCAGATGGAGGCGCAGGTCCACCCCGAGGGCACGTCCTTCGAGGGCTCCATTCCCTATCACCGCCTGTCGGTGGAGCTCTTCACCCTGGCCTACCTCATCGCTCGCGGCGCGGGCGTGTCTCTGGGCCCCGCGTATGAAGCGCGGCTGCGACTGATGTTCGTCGCGGCCCGCGCGTGGTCTTCGGAAGCCGGGCTGGCGCCGCAGATTGGCGACAACGACAGCGGCCGCGTGTTCCCGTTCCAGGATCGCGAGGACGGGGATCACAGCTACCTCGCGGGGCTGGGCGCGGCGCTCTTCAACGACGCGGGGCTGGGCGGCGGCGTGTTCCCGGACGAGGCGGCGTGGCTTGTGGGCGACGCGGGCCTGGTGCGTTTCAACGCGCTGCCCGTGGCTCCGGTGCCCGCGTCGGTAAGCTTTTCGGAAGGTGGCTTCCACATCTTGCGCGGCGAAGGGGTCGTGCTCACCGTCTCGGCCGGAAAACAGGGGCAGCGGGGCGTCGGAGGACACAGCCACAACGACAAGCTTTCCTTCGAGCTTCACCTCGCCGGCCGCCCTGTCATCGTCGATTCAGGCACGGGTTCGTACACGCGGGATCCGGCCCTGCGCAACGCGATGCGGAGCACCGCGGCGCACAACACGCTTCAGGTGGATGGGGCGGAGCAGGCCCCGTTGGATCCGGCGCGGCTGTTCGCGCTGCCGGAGGATGCCCGGGCTCGCGTCGTGGCCTTCCAGCCCGGCGCGAAGCATGACCGGTTGGTGGTGCGCCATGACGGCTACCGCCACCTGCCGGCCCCGGTAGGGATCGAGAGGACTTTCTTCCTCGACCGGCACGTGCGCGCGCTGGCCGTGGGGGACCGGCTCGTCGGAACGGGCCGTCATGAGGTGGTCGGACGTTTGCACCTGCCAGATGCGCAGGCGCGGTGGTGCCAGCCCGCGGCGGAAGTGGTGGCGCGGGCGGGGCGCGTGCAGGAGGGCCCGGAGGCCTTCGATGCACGGGCCCTGGAGATTGGACCGGCGGATGCACCCGCGGGTTGGGTGCTCTTCGGGCAGGGGTTGGAGACCCTGCTCGTGCCGTCTCGCTACTCGCCTGCGTATGGGCGCGTGGTGCCGGCGGTGTCGGTGGAGTTCCGGAGGCAGCTGACGCCTCCGGCATGGTTGGGGTGGGTGTTCGTCTTCAGGTGATTGGTGTGGGTCGGGACGTGTGAGCCGGCGAGGCAGCACGTCAACTGCTGGGAGTAACGACAATGCGCGTGATGGTTGGCAACCCGTTGCTGGGTCGGATTCAGAATCGGGAAGCGAAGGTGGGCGTGGTGGGTCTCGGGTACGTCGGTCTTCCGCTGGGCATGGCCTTCGCGGAAGCGGGCTTCCCGGTCACGGGGCTGGACGTCGACCAGCGCAAGATCGACAAGATCGCCAAGGGTGAGAGCTACATCAAGCACATCCCCAGCGCGCCGCTGGCGGAGCTCACCAACGCGGGCAAGCTCAAGGCGACCAACGACTTCGCGAAGTCGCGCGAGCTGGACTGCGTGGTCATCTGCGTGCCCACGCCGCTGACCGCGTCGCGTGAGCCGGACATGACCTTCATCATCCAGACGGGCGAGGCCCTGGCGCCGTACGTGCGCCCCGGCCAGCTCTTCATCCTGGAGTCCACCACCTACCCGGGCACGACCGAGGAAGTCCTCAAGCCGCTGCTGGAGAAGAACGGCCTCAAGGCGGGCGTGGACTTCTTCCTGGCCTTCAGCCCCGAGCGCGAGGACCCGGGCAACAAGGGCTTCAACACCAAGACGATTCCGAAGGTCGTGGGTGGCTACTCGCCCGCGTGCCTGGAGGTGGCGGTCGCCCTCTACGGCAGCGCGCTGAAGGAAGTGGTGCCTGTGTCGTCCACGCGCGTGGCGGAGCTGGCCAAGCTGCTGGAGAACATCTACCGCTGCGTGAACATCGCCATGGTCAACGAGATGAAGATGCTCTGCGACCGCATGAACGTGGACGTGTGGGAGGTCATCCAGGCCGCCAGCACCAAGCCCTTCGGCTTCCAGCCGTTCTACCCGGGCCCCGGTCTGGGCGGGCACTGCATCCCCATCGACCCGTTCTACCTGACGTGGAAGGCGCGCGAGTTCGAGTTCCACACCAAGTTCATCGAGCTGGCCGGTGAGGTGAACTGGCAGATGCCCTACTACGTGGTGCAGCGCACGATGGAGGCGCTCAACCAGAACAAGAAGGTCCTCAACGGCGCGAAGGTCCTCTGCATCGGCGCGGCGTACAAGAAGGACATCGACGACCACCGCGAGTCCCCGTCGCTGCGCGTGATGACGCTCCTCAAGGAGAAGGGCGCGGAGATCGCCTACCACGACCCGTTCGTGAAGGAGCTGCACAAGGGCCACGGCTTCAACATGGAGATGAAGTCCGTCCCGCTCGACCCGGAGACGCTCAGCCAGTACGACGCGGTGATGATCCTCACCGACCACTCGCACATCGACTACAACGAACTGGTCCAGCGCTCGAACATCGTCGTCGACACGCGCAACGCGACCAAGAGCGTCACCCAGGGCCGCGAGAAGATCGTCAAGGCGTAAGCCTGTAGCGAACAGGGCATGCGGGCAGGAGGGTCCTCGCTTCACGCCTGGCGCGTGAGGGGAGGGCCCTCGCCGCGTTTCTGGCTACAGTGCGTGGCCGTGCCTGGCTCCTCCCGCCCCCTGTTCCCGCTGTTCATGGCTGCGTCCCTGCTGATGGGCGCGGCGCCCGCTCCCGACCCTCGCGCGCCGTTGCTGGACGCGATGAGCGCGGAGCTTCAGCGCAACCAGCAGCAGCTCAAGGTGAACGGTCATGAAGCGCCGTACTTCCTGAGCTATGGCGTGAAGGACTACGAGTCGCGGTTGATCATCGCGCGCTACGGAGCGCTGTTCCAGGACGACGACTACCGCGAGCGCAAGCTGGGCGTGGACGTGCGCGTGGGCAGCTACGACTACGACAGCTCCGTGGCGGACTCGCTCGACTTCGGCTTCAGCACCAGCAAGGGCTCCAGCTTCACCGCGCGCAAGGACGGGCCGCAGGACGACTCACCGCTCGCGCTGCGCACGGCGCTGTGGCTCGTCACGGACGAGAAGTACAAGGCCGCCCTCTTTCAGTACCTGAAGAAGAAGGGCGAGGACGTCTACTCGGTGGAGGATCCCAAGCGCCCCGCGTCCTTCTCCAAGGAGACGCCGGCCACCTACGTGCAGCCGCCGGTGGCGTTCCCGTTTGATCGCCAGAAGTGGCGCAAGCTGGCGCGCGACGTGTCCGCGCGCTTCAACGCGCATCCGGAGTTGTTCGATTCAGAGGTGCGCATCACCGCGGACAAGATCACGCGGCTGTTCGTGTCCTCGGAAGGCACGCGCCTCATCACGGAGGAGACGCTCTACGCGTTGCACGTCTCCGCGGTGACGCGCGCGCCGGATGGACAGCTGCTCGACAACTCGCGCAGCTTCTACCTGCCCACGGAGGCGGGGCTGCCCGACGAGGCGCGCGTGCACGCGGCGGCTCGGAAGGTCATCGACGAGCTGCTCGCGCTGCGGCAGGCGCCGGCCATCACCCCGTACGCGGGCCCGGCCATCCTGGCGCCGGAGGCCGCGGGCGTGCTCTTCCACGAGACGCTGGGCCACCGTCTGGAGGCGGACCGGCAGGACGGCGACACCGACGGAAAGACGTTCAAGGGACAGGAGGGCAAGCAGATCCTCCCGGCGTTCCTGTCGCTGCGGGATGATCCGTCCAAGCGTGAGGTGAACGGTGAGCCGCTCAATGGCTACTACCTCTACGACGAAGAGGGCGTGAAGGGGCAGCCGGTGAGCCTGGTGGAGAAGGGCGTGCTCAAGGGCTACCTGATGAGCCGTCACCCCGTGGAGGGCTTCCCCAAGTCCAACGGCCACGGGCGCGGCCAGGGCACGCTCCAGCCGGTGGCGCGCATGGCGAACCTCATCGTGGACAGCACGAAGCAGGTGAGCGACGCGGAGCTGAAGAAGCTGCTCATCGCGGAGGCGAAGCGGCAGGGCAAGCCGTACGGGCTCATCATCCGCGACATCACCGGCGGCAACACCAACACGTCCAGCTACGGCTACCAGGCCTTCAAGGGCGTGCCGCGCATGGTGTACCGCGTGGACGTGAAGACCGGCGAGGAGACGCTGGTGCGCGGGGTTGAAATCGTGGGCACGCCGCTGTCGTCCGTGAACCGCATCCTCGCCACGGGCCAGCGGTTGGGCGTGTTCAACGGCTTCTGCGGTGCGGAGAGCGGCAACGTGCCCGTGTCCACCGTGGCGCCCGCGGTGCTGCTCCAGGAGCTGGAGCTGCAGCGCACCATGGAGGGCAAGGACCGGCCGCCGCTGCTTCCCAGCCCGGCCGCCCCGCAGAAGGGGACGGCCGGACCGGAGGTGAAGAAGGACTAGCCGACCTTCTTCATCACCACGTAGCCGGCGGCGGGGATGTTCACCGGGGTGTTCCCGCCGTTCAGCGTGGCGCCGTAGTTGCCGAAGTTGCCGCCGCCGTACGCCGCGGCGTCGCTGTTCAGCACTTCCCTCCACTGGCCCGGGGGCAGCGGCAGCGAGTAGCCCTCCAGGTTCTTCTTGTTGAGGCTGCCCACCACGAGGAACTCCTCGTTGCCCGACTTGCGCGTGAAGGCCATCACGCTGTCGTCGTTGTGGGTGTAGACGCGCTTCACCTCGGCCGCGGCGCTGAAGGCGTCGCTGCTGTTCCGCAGGCCGATGGAGTCCTTGTAGAAGTTGAAGGACTGCCGGCGGGTGACGTCCAGCATCGCGTCCCTGCGCTCGGAGGCGGGCAGGGCGGCCACTTCCGCGAACAGCTTCTTGTCGTCCGCGGAGAAGGCCTTGTACGCGCTGTCCTTCGCGCGCGCGTCCGGGGACAGCTCGAAGAGGCGCTCGTAGGTGGCCTTGGTGGTGTCGTTGAAGGTCACCTTGCCGAAGTCCACGCCCTTGCCCACGTCCTGCCAGCTCCAGTCGCTGTCCCAGGTGGACGGGTTGCCCCACTTGAAGGGGTTCTGGGCGCCGAACTCGTCACCCTGGAAGAACATGGGGATGCCGGGGCCGGCCATGCCGATGCCGGCGGCGAAGCGGGCGGCGCCGCGCGACCAGTTGTCCGGGAAGTCGGTGGGGTTGGCGCCCTCCGCGGTGTCCAGGGTGCGCTCCGCGTTCCCCACCTCGTCGTGGTTGGAGATGATGGACAGCGCGTGCTTCCAGCCGTCCAGGCCGCGCGGGTTCGTCATCAGGTTCACGAACGCGTCCACGTCCGTCTTCATCCCGCGCGAGGCGGCCTGGATCAGACCCGGCTTGCTGTTGTCGCGCACCAGCTTGTGCTGGAACTCCGTGTACCACTGGGCGTCGAAGCCGCCGCCCGTGCCGTCCGGCTTCGCCGGGCGCGAGATGTCCGGCTCGTAGTCGAACTGCTCCGCCACGGTCCACGCGTTGGGGTTGAGGAAGTGCACCTGGCGGTTGATCTCCCGGAGCATCTCCCAGCCGTCCTTGCCGCCCGTGCCCTTGATGGGCTCCGTGAAGTCGAAGCGCAGGCCGTCGAACTTCAGCTCGGCGATCTGCTGCACGGCGTGGTCCACGAAGAGCTGCTTCACCTGCGGCGTGTTGTACGCGGGCACGGCGCCCCACGGCGTGTCGCGCTGCTCGAACTGGCCGGGCTGCTTGGCCCAGTTGAAGTAGGGGTTGCTGGGGCCGCCCACGTTCCACAGGCCGTTGTGGTCGCCGAAGACGTGGTTGTAGACGACGTCCGACACCACGTTCAGGCCCTTGCCGTGGGCCGCGTCGATGAAGCGCTTGAGGGCCTCATCCCCCTCCACCCACTGGCCGTTCTCGTCCTCGAAGCCGAAGGAGCTCTCCGTGGCCAGGCTGTTGACGCCCAGGTAGCCCCAGTTGCGCGGGCCCTCCACCTCGTTGGTGGGCAACAGCTCCAGCGTGGTGACGCCCAGCTCCTTGAAGTAATCCAGCTTCTTGATCAGGTCCTCCATGGTGGAGCGGTTGGCGTTGCCCGCCTCGCCCAGGAAGCTGCCCGCGTGGAGCTGGTACACCACCCACTTGGACGGATCCTTCTCACGCGGGACGTCGTCGTTCTTGAACTGGAACGTCGTGGGGTCGGTGAGGATGGAGCCGCGGAAGTCCACGCCGCTGCCCTTGGTGATGAGGTTGCTCCAGGGGTCGTTCTCCGTCGACGCCCGGCGCTCCACATCGGACAGCTTGCCGTCGTTGTTCACGTCGTCGCGCAGGTGCAGCTTGCCCTGCGCGTCCTTGTCGAACACCTGGAACTCGTAGCGCAGGCCGACCAGCTTGTCCGGGTCGTTGACGAGCGCGGTCCAGGCGCCGGCCTGGTTGGTCATCTTGATGCGGCCGTCGTCGGAGACGTTGCGAGACCAGAAGTCGTTGAGCTTCCCGCCGTGCAGCTTGTCGATGAGGGTGTCGTCGAACTTGCCCAGGCGCTCCTGGAGCTGCTGCTTGTTGAGCGGGTTGCCGTCGCCGTCCTTGAGGACGAGGTACGCGCTGTCCGCGTCCTCCGCGCTGTCGATGTCGAAGCGCATCAGGCCGGTGGCGCCGGTGAAGTAGCGGTCCACCTCCTTGCCGCGCGTGGGGTCCAGGTAGAGCCGGTCCAGGCCGCGCTGCTCGCCCATCATCCGGCGCGCGTAGGGGTCCGGCCGGTCGCTGACAGCGCCCGTGGAGTCCACCACCTCGTAGACGTAGGCCTTGCCTTCCATCTGCGACCACGCGCCCTTGGCCTGCGTGGTCCAGTTGCCGCCCTCGTCGCGCGTCATGGGGATGCGCTGCTCGTGGCCCTGCTTGTCCGTCACCTTCACCTGCACGGCCCGCGCGTCCGGCGCCCAGAACTTGAAGTTCACGTCCTGGCCGGACTTCTGCGCGCCCATCGTGTGGTACGTCGTGGGCGAGTAGGACGCGGTGGGCTTGGAGAGGTCCAACTTGAGGTTGCCCTCGCCCATCACCGCCCACTGGTCCTTGCCGGACGGGCCGTCCACGCTGACGCCCCACTCCCAGTTGCGCGCCAGGCCGTCGTCCGCCACCTTCACCGTGGCCTCGTACTTGCCGTTGCCCAGCGACTTCATGGGGATGCCGCCAGAGGACCACTGCGCGTTGTAGCGGCCGTCCGCGTCCCAGCTGCCCTTGAGCTTCGGGTTGGTGAGCGCCGCGTGCGGGCCCGCGTCGTACGTGAAGGTGATGGTGCGGGGGGTGGGGTTCGCCACCGTCGCGCCGTTCTTCACCGCGGACGTGGGCGCGGCGCCCAACAGCGCGCTCGCGTTGGCGGAGCGGGCCAGGTTGCCGGTGCCAGCCACCGGGGCGCGGGCGCCGGACGCGGGCGTGGACTCGAAGCCAGACTGGTTGCGCTTCGCGGCGGCGGCCTTCGCGGCGGCGGCCTTCTGCCGCTCCGCCAGCGTGGCGGCATCCGTGGTGGTTCCCGTGGCGGGGGACGAGGTGCGGGTCGGGCGGTTGATTTTGGAATCAGTCACGGGGCAATCCTCCGGCGGCCCACGCATAGCGGGCTTGCTCAACTTGTCGGACTTGGGGCCTCCGGAGTTGTGTCCGGTGGCGTGGAAGTGGGCGAATGTGGGGTGGATGGCGCTTTGAGCTGCGGATTCCCAGGAATTCCACGCCCTTCCGGGCGTGGAGGGGCCGGAGGTGGGGTCAGCCGGCCCCCCTTGAAGCCGCGCAGGTACACGTAGCGGCGGAAGTCTCGGAGGAAGGCGTCCACGGGCAGGCCGATGGCCTCCAGGAAGCCTCCGGTGAAGTCCTGGCCCCCGCGCATGGCGGTGAGCACGCCGCGGACGCGCTTTTCGCCGTAGCGCTCCATGAGGAAGGCGAAGGCGTGGTGGGCGGCGCCGTAGACGGTGGCGTTCTCGGTCTCGTAGAGCGACTCGGCGCGGGCGAGCGGATCCGCCTGGGGGTACTGGTGGAGGAAGCGGGCCAGGTCCTCCAGGCTGGGGACGCGGTAGCCCTGGCTTGCGGTGTAGGAGGCCATGCCTTCGCTGAACCACAGCGGGATGCCCTTCTTCGTCCAGTCCGACACGGTGGCGGACGCCTGCCACATGAGGCTGTGGGTGAGCTCATGCAGGAGCAGCTCGTCCACCTGCTTCTGGGTGGCGCCGGCGCGCGTCCAGGTGCGGGGGCTCTGGACCTCCACCTGCTCGTAGCGGGCCCAGGCTCGCAGGAAGTCGTAGCCGGAGCGGCGGGCGGCGCGCTCCAGGGCGGCGTGGTTCGGGTGGATGACCAGGGTGACGGGCTCCTGGAAGATGCCCCAGCGGGCCAGGTGGGGCCCGGCGTTCTCCACGGCGCGGCGGACCATGTCCGCGGACTGGGCGTCCTTCGCGGAGTGCTCGAAGAGGAACTCACCGCCGGGCAGCGCCAGCGTGGCGGCGGGGCTGGGGGCCTTCTGCACGGAGGCGCACGCGGAAAGGAGCAGCGTCACCGCGAGCAGGGCGGGCAACTGGCTCCATCGTCCGGTACCGCCCACCCGCATCCAGCGTCCCTCTAGTTGGCCCCGAGCCAGCGGATCACCGTGCGGCCCACGTCCGCGACGGTGGAGAACGACGCTACCTCCGGGGCGGAGGGGCCGAAGTAGAGCATGGGCACGGCGTGCACGGTGTGTCCTCGAACCGACAGGTCCTCCACGTTGCCGTGGTCACTGCACACCAACACGCGCGCGTCGTCCGGCCGGGTGGCCGCCACGGCGCGCAGGAAGGCGTCGAAGGTATCGAGCGCCAGGCGGGCGGCCGTGAAGTCCTGGGCGTGGCCGGCCTCGTCGGCGAGGTAGTGCTCGAAGAAGGTGAAGTCCGCCTGTCCCGCGATGCGCCAGAAGAGGGCCGCGGCCTCGCCGGGCGTGCGGTGGGGCACGTCCAGTCCGTGCGCGCGCGCGGCGGCGCCGGTGATGTCGTGGGTGAGGCCGTCTCCGGCCCGCGCGTCGTCCAGCGTGCGCAGCGCTTCGCCTCCCGCGGCGAAGGCGAGCTTCGCGGCGGAGGGGCGCACCTTGCGCGCGGCGCGCTCCGGCAGGGTGAACTCCGGCGGGGACGTGGACGGACGCCGGGGGACGCCGAGCGCGTCCAGATACGGCGCGGGATACGCGTTGGCGAAGGTGGCGGTGCGGCCCGCGGCCTTGAGGCGCCGCACGATGGAGCGTTCCGCGAGCAAATCCCTCAGGGCGGTGTTGGGGTAGCCCAGCACGTGGCCGCCCACGAGGACGGGGGCGGGGTCCCCGGTGAGGATGGCCGTCTGGTTGGAGGCGGACTGGGGCCGGCCGGGCACGCCGAAGGTGGGGTCCACCGGGAGGCCCATGCCGCCATGGGGCAGGACGGGGACTGGGGCGTCCTGGAACCAGGCCAGGAGGTGGTCGCGGTCCGCGAGCGGGTTCACGGCCGGGTCCTTCCGTCCGATGCCCACCCCGTCGATGAACAGGACCGCGACGCGCACGGCCTGGGACTGTATCCTCGAATCCGACACGCATGGCCATCCACGGCGACCTCTTCAGCTACCCGCTCCCCGAGTTCCTTCAATGGCTGGACAGCTCCCGCAAGACGGGGACGCTCCAGCTGTCGTGGGAGGCAGGCGAGCGCAAGTTGTTCCTCTTGTCCGGCCAGGTGGGCGCCACCGCGAGCGAAGGCCTGCGCGGCCGGGTGGCCCGCCTGCTGTCGCTGCCGAAGCTGGCGGCGGGCACGCGCGTGCTGGCGGCGTTCGACGAACTGGCGCGCACGCCGGACGTGGACGCGGCCTTCGACGCGCACGGTGTCCAGGCAAGGTGGGTGCGCGACCTGGGCCGCGAGGAGCTGTTCGCGGCGATGACGGACCTGACCATCGCGGGGCAGGGCACCTTCCATTGGACGGAGGACGCGGACCGCACCGGTGAGGACTGGGTGCCGTCCGACATGAGCATCCGCGAGCTGCTCTTCGAGTCCCTGCGCTGGGTGGACGAGCAGGGGGACGTGGACAAGGCGCTGCCCATCGACGCGCTGAGCGTGAAGGCGCTGTCGCCGCCCAGCCCCAGCCAGCCGCTGATGCACCGGATCATCCTGGCGCTGACGACGACGCCGCAGAACCTGGGGCGGCTGCGGCTGTCCATGGGCGTGTCGCGCTCGTCGGTGACGCGCCGGGTGCACGAACTCTTGCGCGCGAAGCTGGTGGAGGTGGACGGCGCGCCGCAGGTGGAAGCGGATCCGGTGGCGGAGATGCTGGAGAAGGGCGCGGTGCTGATGCGCGAGGGCCAGTACGACGCGGCCGGCATCGTCTGCGCGTCCCTGCTGGCCAGCGACCCCGCGGACCGGCGCGTGCGCGAGTTCGCGCGCCTGGTGCAGCGCGAGCACGTGGCCGCGCTCTACGCGGACCTGCCGCCGCTGGTGGTGCCGCAGCTCATCCAGGCCCCCCAGGCGATGGTGATGCTCAAGCCGGAGGAGCGGCAGATCGCCGGGCTCGTCAGCGGGACGTGGGACGTGTCCACGCTGGTGCTGGCCAGCCCCGCGCGAGAGCTGGAGACGCTCAAGACGCTGGCGAAGCTGCACCGCATGGGGCTGTTGCAGCTCACGCTCCCGCGCTGAACGGAAGCGCCGTGGGCACCGGGCTCGAGCCGGGCCCACGCGCGCATCACCCGGCGGTCGGAAGCCCCACGGCGTTGAGTCGCACGAAGACCTGCATGAGGACGTAGAGCGCGAACGCCGCGTCGTCCACGCGCAGCTGCGGCAGCGTGGACAGGCCCTGCAGGCGCAGCAGGTCCGAACCGTCCACGTGCAGCAGGAAGGCCTGCTGGGCCAGGGAGCCTTCACCCGCGAACGCCATGGCGCGGCGGACGGCGTCGGTGCAGGCGGTGACGCAGGTGGTGTAGTCCCCGGCGGTGAAGGCGGCCTCCGCGGCCCGGGCGTGGTCGAAGAGGTCCCCCGGCGCCAGCGCGCTGGTGGGCCCCAGGAGCTTGCTGCCCGTGGACGGCGCCACGGCCATGGCGGGCACGGCGGCGGGCTCCACGCGCGGCGGAGCGGGCGTCGTCAGCGTGCGGGGCACGGGCGTGGCGGCGATGGTGGCGGCGGGACGATGCGCTTGGCGCGCAGGTCCTTGATGACCAGCCGGGTGATGGTCTTGAGCGCGTCCATCACGCCGCGGCCGTTGGCGGCGGCCGTCTCGAAGTCGGGGACGCCGCGCGGGTTGAGCTCCCGGCGCAGATCCTCCACGGAGAGGATGTTGTCCAGGTCCCGCTTGTTCCACTGCATCACCAGTGGGAAGCGGTCCAGGCGGATGCCGTTCTCCAGGAGGTTCTCCTCCAGGTTGGCCAGCGACTCGCGGTTGGCGTCCATGGCCTCCGCCTGCGAGTCCGCCACGAACACGACGCCGTCCGCGCCCTGGAGCACCAGCTTGCGGGTGGCGTTGTAGAAGACCTGCCCGGGCACGGTGTAGAGGGCCAGGCGCACGGAGCAGTCGCCCACGCGCTCCACCTTCACCGGCAGGAAGTCGAAGAACAGCGTCCGGTCGCCTTCGGTGGCGATGGACATCATCTCGCCGCGGTGGGCCGGGCGAACGGTCTCGTAGACCTTTCGCAGGGTCGTCGTCTTCCCAGACAGGCCGGGGCCGTAGAAGACGATCTTCGCGGCCACTTCGCGGGCCATCAGGTTCACGCTGCTCACGGTGTCAGCTTACCTAGAACGACTCGGCGCCCGGCGCCAGTTGCCGGGCGAACATTCGCGGGCGTCCCGGCCCGGTGCTCGGCCGCGAGCAGGGCGAAGAGGGCCGCTTCCTTCGCCTCTTCGGGGAAGCCCAGCACGTCCAGCCGCTCCAGCGGCACCGGGGCCAGACGCGCCCGCAGGTCCGCCATCAGCACCGGATTCCGCGTCCCGCCGCCGGAGGCATACACCGCCTCCAGCCGGGGAAAGCGAGGCCGCACCCAGGTGTCGAAGGCGCGCGCGGTGGCCTCCACGGTGAAGGCCCGCGCGGTGGCCATCAAGTCGTGGGGCTGCTCCGGGGCCGCCGCCCAGAGCCGGTCCACCAGCGGTTCTCCGAAGCCCTCGCGGCCAGCGCTGCGTGGTGGCGGCCGCGCGAGGAACGGATGCGCGAGCAGCTCCTCCATGAGCGCGGGGATCACCTGGCCCTGGGAGGACAGGCTCCCGTCCCGGTCGCACGCGAGCCGGCCCTTCGTCACCCGGCGCGCCAGTCCGTCCAGCACCATGTTCGCGGGCCCGGTGTCGAACGCGAGCGTGTCGTCCACGTGCTCGCCCACGACGCTGATGTTGGCGATGCCGCCCAGGTTGAGGAACGCGCGCGTGACGTCCGGCCGTTCGCGGTTCCGGAAGAC
The DNA here is from genome assembly GCF_003668895.1 of Corallococcus sp. AB045. Lineage (NCBI taxonomy): Bacteria > Pseudomonadati > Myxococcota > Myxococcia > Myxococcales > Myxococcaceae > Corallococcus > Corallococcus sp. AB045. Next base: position 476 of record NZ_RAWN01000005.1, on the reverse strand, counting down.
GGCCCAGTCCAGGTAGGGCACGAGCGGCGCGCCCTGGCCGCCCACCGCCATGTCGCGGGTGCGGAAGTCGCTGACGACGGGCAGGCCGGTGCGCTCGGCGATGACGGCCGCTTCGCCAATCTGGAGCGTGGAGGCGATGGCGGACAGGTCCGAAGGCAGGTGGGCCATGGTCTGGCCGTGCGAGCCGATGACGTGGATGTCCTCGCGCTTCACGCCCGCGCGCGCGATGACGGCCAGCACGGCTTCGGCGAAGCGCTCCCCCAGCTCGAAGTTGAGGGCGCAGAGGCTCCGGGCGTCCTGCGGACCCAGCACCCGCGCGACCAGGTCCGGCGTGAAGGGATGGGAGACATGCGCGAGCAGCTGGAGCTTCACGTCCGCGCCGGTGCCGTCCACCCGGCACAGCGCCGCGTCCGCCGCGTCCACGCTGGTGCCGGACAGCACGCCCACGCACAGCCGGGGCGGCAGGGAGGGGGAGG
>NZ_RAWN01000093.1:0-34357 GCF_003668895.1 Corallococcus sp. AB045 | reverse complement strand
TATCTGCGCATGTCTCGTGGGCTCGGAGATGTGTATAAGAGACACCTCCAAAGGGGCTCTGTCCGCCCTGCATGCCGAAGCGCTCGGCGAGGCCGGGGGGCAGGCCCTGCATCATCCCGCCCATCGCGGGGCGGGCGCGGGCCTGCACCTCCACGTTCACCACCGCGCCCTTCACCGTGTCCACGAGCGGCGCCAGCGACATGAGCGCGCCGGGCGACCCCGGCGTGGGCGAATAGACCGCCGGCTCCACCTTCGCGCCCGAGGGCGTCGTGGCTGTCTTCAATGACAGCGTGGGACGTGCAGGGGGAGCCACGTCCGCGGCCGGCTTGCAGGCCCCCAGGGCGACCAGGTGCATCAGCGTGAGCGCGCGGGCAAGGTGGCGGCGGGACGGAAGCGTGCGGACCATCGTGCGTTCTCCTTGGGTGTGGCGGCCGGAAGAGGGCCTTCCGGACGGAGATGGGAAAGAAAGAGTCGAACCGGATGCGGTGGGCACCCTGGGAAGGAGGCAGCGGTCCCGTTCCACCAGCGACACCGGGAGCCACCAGTGGCCCAGCTGCCTGAAGGGAGCTCTTGGAGGAAGCCCCGCATCCGGTCCGACGCCGGGACTTCATTGCAGTCCGTGGGCCAACCCCTCCAGCCCCCCCTTCAGAGGAGAGCCAGGCCCCGGGAGGCCCCAGGACGCGGGGCAAAGTGCCCCAGCTGGGGCATTTCGCCCGGGGGCGGCGTGCACCATGCCCCACCTCCGCGGCTCCCGCCGGACATGGCACGGCGGATGCTCATGGATCGAAAGGTCCCCCCGCGAGCGTCGCCGCCGCGGCACCTTCCACCCCTCCAGGAGTTCACGCCCATGGTGCACGAGCAGTCAGAAGGAGTCGCGCGCGACGCGGCCTGGGAAGACCCGCACTCCGAGCCCGCGAGGCCTCCGCGCATCCTGGTCGCGGATGATCAGACGGAGATGCGCACCCTCATCCGCAAGATGCTGGTGCGGCGCGGTTATGACGTGGTGGAGGCGTCGGACGGGCCGGACCTGGTGCGCGTCCTCATTGAAGGGCTGAAGGCGGAGGAGTCGCGCGCGCCCGACCTCATCATCACGGACGTGCGCATGCCGGGCTTCACGGGCCTGGAGGTGCTCGCCCGGCTGCGGCGCGAACAGTGGAACACGCCGGTCATCCTCATCACCGCCTTCGGCGACGTGCAACTGCACCGTGAGGCCCTGCGCCTGGGGGCTGCCTGTGTGCTCAACAAGCCGTTCGACATGGACGAGCTGCGCGGCGCGGTGGAGGTGGCCCTCGCGGTGACACGCGAGTGACGCCGCCCCGGGTGATGGCGCGCTAAGGTGGCGCGGTAATGCCTGTCGCAAGGAAGCCCATGCGCCGCCTCCCCTGGTCCCTGTCGTTGTCGCTCCTGTGCCTGGCATGCGCGCCCACGCAGCGCCAGACGCCGGACGCGGGCACTCCGCAGGCCACGCCCCAGAGGCTGGTGGCGAACATCGTCCACACCTATCCGCACGACCCCACGGCCTTCACGCAGGGGCTCCAGTTCCACCAGGGCCAGCTCTACGAGAGCACCGGGGAGAAGGGCGACCTGCGCCGCATCTCGCTGGAGCAGGCGGAGCCCCTGTGGAAGCAGCCCCTGCCGGACGTGTTCCCGGAGGGGCTCGCGAGCGACGGCGAGCGGCTGTACCAGCTCACCTGGCAGGAGGAGACGCTCTTCGTGTGGAACAGCACGCCGCCCGCGCAGGAGAAGCAGGTGGAGTACGAAGGCGAGGGTTGGGGCCTGTGCTACTGGCAGGGCCAGTTGGTGCGCAGCGACGGCACGTCCACGCTGCGCTTCCACGACCCGAAGGACTTCCGCGTGAAGTCCCAGGTGCAGGTGACGTTGCAGGGCACGCCGCAGGAGATGCTCAACGAGCTGGAGTGCGCGGAGGACGGCGTCTACGCCAACGTCTGGCATTCCAACAACGTCCTGAAGATTGATTACGCCACGGGCCGCGTGCTGGCGGTCATCGACGCGTCGGCGCTGGCGCGGGCGGTGAGCGGCCGGGTGCGCAGCTACGAGGCGGTGCTCAACGGCATCGCGCTGGAGCCCGGCACCGGCCGCCTGTTCCTCACCGGCAAGCTGTGGCCCGACCTCTTCGAGGTGACGCTGGTGGGGCCCGCCGCCACGCCGTAGCGCATTCCAGACCTTCTGCTTCAGGCGGAGGGCGACTCACCCTGTCTGGAAAAGCGCCGCCGCACGGTCCGGACCACCTCCGCGTCCCAGCGCGGTGACAGCAGCTCCAGCGCGGTCCGCCGGAAGGGGAGGGCGCACGCCAGGCACGCCAGCGTCGCGGCCAACCCGATGAGCGTGTTCTGCCAGGAGGCCAGGTTCCACTGCCCGGACCACGACCACGGCTGCATGCTCTGGGGCCACAGGTAGTGGATGGGCCAGCCCGGCCCGCTGCCTGCGAGGTCGCACAGCAGATGACCGTGGAACGCAGCCACCGACAGCAGGGCCACCGCTGCTCTTTGCCGCGCCAGCGCCGTACACACCGCCATGGTGACGAGCGCTCCCACGTAGCCATGGAAAATCACGTGGTGATAACGCGAATAAAACTCTTCACCCGCCAGCAATGACAAACCATCCAGGTCCGGCGCGAGTCCCGCGCAGGTGACCAGGACGCGGTCACGCCGTTCGCGCAGGCCTTGCGAGAGGAGCCAGGACAATTCGGCGTGGACGATGGGATTCATGGGTGTGCACTAGCGTACGGCATGCCGGGCCCACGCTGAAGGTTCCCGGGGCAGTGCGTTGAGAAAGTGGGGGGCAATGACTCATCATGAATTCCATCTCCTCGCACCCGCGGCTGGACATCGCCACGCTTTTTGAAGCGCACGCACGAAACACACCCGAGGCCGTGGCGCTGCACTTCGAAGGGGGTGTGCTCCGCTATGACACGCTCAACCGGCGCGCGAACCGGCTGGCGCGCCGGCTCCAGGCGCTCGGTGTGGGGCCCGACCAGCCCGTGGGCATCCTCACCGACCGCACACCGGAAACGGTGGTGGGATTGCTGGGCATCCTGAAGGCAGGAGGCGCCTATCTACCGCTGGACCCGGGTCATCCTCCGGAGCGGCTCGCCGCGATGGTGGCGGACGCCGGAATGCGGGTCCTCGTCGGACGGCGTGAGGCACTGCACGGGCTGCGCTTACAGGGACGCGTCGTCGAGCCTCCCGCTCCGGATGAACCTCTGGAGGAACAGGATTCCGTGAACGTGAAGGGCGGCGCGGGACCGGACTCGCTGGCCTATGTGCTCTACACGTCTGGATCCACGGGGAGGCCCAAGGGTGTGTGCATCCCGCACCGGGGCGTAGCGCGGCTGGTGCTGGACGCGGGCTTCATGGGCTTCCGGCGAGAGGACCGAGTCCTCCAGGCTGCGTCGTATGCCTTCGATGCCTCGACGCTGGAGGTCTGGGGCGCGCTGCTGAACGGCGCGACGCTGTGCCTGGTTTCACGGGAGACCTTGCTGTCGCCCCCGCTCCTCGCGGCGAAGCTCCAGCAGGATGCCATCTCCGCCGCGGTGCTGAGCACGTCGCTGTTCCATCAACTGGCCGCGGCCATCCCGGATGCGTTCGGCGGGCTCCGCGTCTTGATGGTGGGCGGTGACGTGCTGGACCCCAAGTGGGTGGCGCGAGTCATGGCGAAGGGAAAGCCCCAGCGGCTGCTCAACAGCTATGGGCCCACGGAGTGCACCACCTCCGCGACGGCGTATGAAATCCACGCGCCGCCGGAGCCGGGCGTGTCCATCCCCATTGGCAGGCCGCTCGCACGGCTCCAGCTGCATGTCCTGGATGACGCGGGGAGGCCGCTGTCCGTGGGCGAAGTGGGGGAGCTGTACCTGGGCGGAGAGGGGCTCGCGCGGGGCTACCTGAACCGGCCCATCCTCACCGGCGAGCGGTTCCTCCCGGATCCGTTCAGCGACGTGTCTGGGGCGCGGATGTACCGGACGGGAGACCGGGCGCGGTGGCTCCAGGACGGCAACCTGGAGTTCCTGGGGCGGGTGGACCACCAGGTGAAGATTCGCGGCGCGCGGGTCGAGCTGGCGGAGATCGAGAGCGTCCTGCGCACCCACCCGCGAGTCGGTGACGCCGTGGTCCGCGTGCACGAGGTGTCCCCGGGCGACAAGCGGCTCGTCGCGTATGTCTCACCGCGCGGGGTGGAGGACGCGGAGCTGCGCGCGTATCTGGGGTCGAAGCTGCCGGACTTCATGCTCCCCCATGCGGTCATTGCGCTGGCGCACATGCCGCTCAACTCCAGCGGCAAGGTGGACCCCTCGCGGCTTCCAGCGCCGCGCTTTGGTTCGGGGGAGGGTGAGACACCGCGCACGCTGCTGGAGCAGGAGATCGCGCGTGTCTGGTCGGAGGTCCTGGGGACGCAGCAGGCCGGAACGCAGGACCGCTTCATGGAGTCAGGCGGGGACTCGCTGCTCGCGATCCGTTTCATTGAACGGCTGGAGCAGGCGGTGTCGGTCCGCCTGCCCGTGCGGACGCTCTTCGACAGTCCGAACATCGCGGAGCTGGCGCGGTGGGTGGAAGCGGCACGGGGAACGGATCGAAGCCTCGACGTGCCCCCCATCGTCCCGGTGGACCGGACTCAGCCCCTGCCCCTGTCCGACTCCCAGCGGCAGCTGTGGCTCCTGGAGCAGTTGGCGCCCCGGAGCGCCGTCTACAACGAGCCCTTCACGCTGTACCTTCCCGGTGATCTCCAGCCCGACGCGCTGGAGCGCGCGTTCCATTCACTCATCGCCCGGCATGAAGTGCTGCGGACGACCTTCGGCTCCACGCCGGATGGTCCGCTCCAACACGTGCATCCGGACATGCCGTTCCACCTGCGCCGAGTGGACCTGCACGCTGTGCCCGGAAGCCTGCGGAGCGCGAAGGCGTTGCAGGTGGCCACCCAGGATGCGCGTGAGCCCTTCGACCTGGAGCACGGGCCGCTGCTGCGTGCGACGTGGATGCGATTGAGCGCGGCGGAGAGCCGCCTCGCCCTGGTGATGCACCACCTCATCGTGGATGGCTTCACGATGGCGACGTTCCTCCAGGAGTTGCATGGGTTCTACCTGGCGGAGGCACCTTCACTGCCGCCACTGCCGCTCCAGTACGGCGACGCCGCTGTCTGGCAGCAGGGGGCCCGCTACCAGGAGGCCATCGCTCCGCACCTGGACTGGTGGAAGCAGACGCTCGCGGGGGCTCCGCACCTGGAGCTGCCCACACAGCATCCCCGCCCCCAGGTCCCGAGCTTCCGAGGGGCCAAGCACGTCGTGCGAATCCCCGGAGACCTCCTGGAGTTCGTGAAGGCGCTGGGGCGCGGCGAGGACACCTCGCTCTTCATGACGATGCTGTCCGTGTTCGGCGCGTTGCTGCACCGCTACTCGGGGGCGGAGGACCTCGTCGTCGGAGGTGCCTTCTCCGGGCGGACCCGCGAGGAGTCGCAGGCCATCTCCGGACACTTCGTGAACCTGCTGCCGCTGCGGCTGCGTTTCTCCGAAGGGCTGACCGTCCGGGGACTGCTGGCGCAGGTGCGCCGCGTCTGCCTGGAGGCGCTCGAACATCAGGACGCGCCGCTCGTGCGCATCGTGGAGGCGGTGAACCCGGCGCGCATCCCTGGCGCCAACCCGTTGTTCCAGGTGTGCTGCACGCTGGAGCCACGCATCGCGGTGCCGACGTCGGACTGGCGGGTGGAGCCCCACGACGTCGACACGGGGACGTCCAAGCTCGACCTCTCCATCGAGCTGGACGAGCGGCCCGACGGCATGTCCGTGCGGTGGGAGTACGCGCTGGACGTCTTCGAGCCCTGGATGATCCACCAGCTGGGCCAGCACTTCGTGACGCTGCTGCGCGAGGCCTCGCACGCCCCGGAGCAACGGGTCGCGACGTTGCCGCTGCTCTCGGAGGCGGAGCAGTCACAGGTGCTCGCATGGGCTCACGGACCCGTGCGGGACGTGGCGCACGCGGACTGCCTGCACCACCCGTTCGAAGCACAGGTGGAACGCACGCCGGACGCGCCGGCCCTCGTCTTCCAGGGACGGTCCCTGAGCTACCGGGCGCTGAACGCGGAAGCGAACCGGCTGGCCCATCACCTCCTGGCCCAGGGAATCGGGCCTGGAGACTTCGTGGGCGTCTGTGTCCAGCGCTCCTTCGAGTTGATCATCGCCCTGCTGGCGACGCTGAAGTCGGGCGCGGCCTACGTGCCGCTGGACCCCGCCTATCCCAGGGCACGGTTGGAGTTCACGGCGCGGGACGCGGGGCTGAGGCTCATCCTCGCGCAGGAGACGACGCTCGCGCTCATGGAGGGTGCTGGCGTCCCGGTGGTCGTGCTGGAGCAGGTGCGCGGCGGTCCGGAAGACGCGCCACGGGTCCACGTCACCGGGGATGACCTCGCGTATGTCATCTACACCTCCGGCTCTACGGGGCAGCCCAAGGGCGTGTGCATCAGCCACCGGAGCGCGGTGCACCTGACGGAGACCGTGGCTTCGGACTTCGGCTTCGCACCGGGCCAGCGCGTGGCGCAGTGCGCGCGGTACGGCTTCGACTTCTCCGTCGCGGAGATCTTCCCCACGCTCTCCACCGGCGCGACGCTGTACCTCATGGCCCAGGAGGACCTGGCCGCCGGTGAGGAACTGGCGGACTTCCTGGAGACCCATCGCATCCACACCGCGATGTTCACGCCGTCGGCGCTGGGCTCCATGGCGTGGCGAGCCCTTCCAGACCTGAAGACGCTCGCGATTGGAGGCGAGGAGCTTCCCGCGCGGCTCGTGGACACGTGGGCTCCGGGCCGCCGGTTCATCCAGGTCTATGGGCCCACCGAAGCCACGGTCTTCACGACGGCCGCGGAGTGCGTGGCCGGCGAAGGCCCATACCCCATCGGAACACCCCTCCCGGGCTACGAGGTCTACCTGCTGGATGAAACCCTGACGCCCGTCCCCGTGGGCGTGCGCGGCGCGCTCTACATCGGAGGCAAGGGACTGGCGCACGGCTACCTGCACCGCCCTGAGCTCGACGCGGAGCGATTCATCCCTCATCCCTTCAGCGCGGAGCTGGGAGCACGCCTCTACAAGAGCGGAGACATCGCCAGCCATCGCCCGGACGGCGGCATCGACTTCCACGGACGGTCCGACCGCCAGCTCAAGCTGCGCGGCTTCCGCATCGAGCTGGGCGAGATCGAGGCCGCGCTGCGCAAGCACCCCGACGTCCGGGACGCAGTGGTGGAACCCCGGCTGATCTCGGGAGAGCGGCACCTGGTGGGCTACGTCATCCCCCGGGACGCCGCTGTGACACCTGCGCTCAAGGAGTCGCTGGGCGAAACACTTCCCCCGCACATGGTTCCCCGGGAGTGGGTGTTGCTGGATGCGTTCCCGATGGGCTCTACGGGGAAGCTCGACCGTAACGCGCTGCCTTTGCCTTCCGTCAAAGCCCAGGCTGCTCCCGCGTCCACGGAGCGTGAGAAGGCATTGGAGCGCATCTGGTGCCGGATTCTCGGCGTGGAACGCGTCGGCAGGCACGAGGGCTTCTTCGACGCGGGCGGGAACTCGCTGCTGCTCACGCGAGTCCAGTCCGCGCTGGCCTCGGAGCTGGGCACCCGCGTGAGCATGGCCACGCTGTTCCAGTTCCCGACCCTCGAATCCCTCGCGCGGCACCTGGACGCGGACTCCACCGTGCAACCGGTGACGCCGGAGCCCACGCGAAGTCCCGTGCGCTCCTCGGACCCCATCGCCATCATTGGCACGGCGGGGCGGTTCCCCGGGGCTCCCAGCGTCGAAGCGCTGTGGACGCTGCTGGTGGAGGGCCGTGAGGGCCTGTCCCGCTTCAGCCGTGAGACGCTGCTCGCCGCGGGCGAGGATCCCCAGCTCCTGGAGGATCCCGCCTACGTCCGTGCCTCCGGGCTGCTGGAGGACGTCGAGTCCTTCGACGCCACCTTCTTCGGCTACAGCCCCCTGGACGCGCGGCTGATGGATCCGCAGCTCCGCGTGTTCCTGGAGTGCGCCTGGGAGGCGCTCGAAGCGGCGGGCTACGACCCCAAGCGGCTGCCCGGCAAGGCGGGGCTGTTCGCGGGCTCGGGAGTGCCGCGCTACTGGTTGGATCAGGTGTTGCCGCGCATCCGTTCGCTGTCCGTGGCCTCGGAGGCGTACCGGTCCATCCTGGGCAACCCGTGGCAGTTCCTCGCCACGGCGACGGCGTATCAACTGGGCCTGCGCGGGCCCGCGCTCACGGTGCAGACCGCCTGCTCCACGTCACTGGTGGCCGTGCACCTGGCCTGCCAGAGCCTGCGGGCGGGAGAATCCGACGTGGCCCTCGCGGGAGGCGTCTCCCTCTTCGCGTCCGGTCCATCCGGCTATCTCCATGAGGCAGGCGGCATCACCTCTCCGGATGGACACTGCCGTCCCTTCGACGCGAAGGGGCAGGGGACGGTGCCCTCCAGCGGCGTGGGCATCGTGGTGCTCAAGCGCCTGGAGGATGCGCTGCGGGATGGAGACTGCATCCATGCCGTCATCCGGGGCTCGGCCATCAACAACGACGGAAACGCCAAGGTCGGCTTCACCGCCCCGAGCGTGGAGGGCCAGCGCGACGTCATCACGCGAGCACACGCCGACGCGGGCGTATCCCCTCGCGACATCACCTATATCGAAGCCCACGGCACGGCGACGCCGCTGGGCGACCCGCTGGAGGTCCAGGCGCTGCGGCTCGCCTTCGGAGCGCGTGAGGCGTCGGAGCCCGCGGTGGTCCTGGGCGCGCTCAAGAGCAATGTGGGGCACCTGGACTCGGCGGCCGGGGTGGCGGGGTTGATCAAGACGACGCTGGCCCTGGAGCACCGCTTCCTCCCGGGCACCGTCCACTTCGAGCAGCCCCATCCAGAAGCAGACCTGGAGCATTCCCCGTTCGTCGTGAGCCGCGAGGGGCGGCCCTGGTCCCTGCCCGAGGGCTTCCCGCGTCTCGCGGGAGTCAGCGCGTTTGGCATTGGCGGAACGAACGCGCACGTCGTCCTCGAGGAAGCACGCCCCGAGCCCCCTGTCCCCGTGAGCCCGGCGGCGGAGGTGCTGGTGCTCTCCGCGCGGAGCGGGGAGGCACTGGGCGCGGCCTCACGGCGGCTCGCGGATCATCTGGAGCGGCATCCCGGGCAGTCCCTGGCGGACGTCGCGTACACGTTGCAGGAAGGGCGGACGGCGTTCGGAATCCGGCGCGCCATCGCATGCGAGACACCCGCGGAGGCCATCGCGAAGCTCCGACGGGACGGTCCCGTGCAGCCCGCTTCGTCCCCAGCTCCTGAAGTGTGTTTCCTGTTTCCCGGCACGGGCACACAGGAAGCGGGCATGGGCGCGGCGTGGTACCGGCGCGCTCCGGCGTATCGCGAAGCCTTCGATGCCTGCGCCGCGCACTTCGGCCCGGAAATGGAGCGCGAACTTCGCGCCGCGCTGCTCTCCGGCGAGCGCGGAGCACAGGCGGAGGAAGCGCTGCGAGCACCCTCGCTGGGCATGGCCGCCATCTTCACGACGGAGTACGCGCTGTCGCGGCTGCTGGGCGCCTGGGGGCTCCACCCGACGAGCCTCCTGGGCCACAGCCTGGGGGAATACGCCGCCGCGTGCCTCTCCGGCGTCCTGTCGCTGGAGCAGGCCGTGGCGCTGGTCGCGCTGCGTGGCCGTCTCTGCGACGCACTGCCGCCTTCCGGCATGCTCGCCGTGCCGCTGTCGGAGGGCGTGCTCACGCAGGAGCTGCCATCCGGCTTGTCCCTGGCCGCGGTCAACGGACCCGGTCAGTGCGTGGTGTCCGGGGCGCTGGAGGCGTTGGAGGACTTCGCCGCGCGGCTGCGGGAGCGGGGCGTGAGGACGAAGCGGTTGCCGAACGCGAGCGGGTTCCACTCCGCGCTCGTGGAGCCCGCGATGCAACCGCTCACGGACCTGGCCAGGTCGATGCGCCCGAAGTCCCCGGCGATTCCCCTCATCTCCAACGTCACGGGCACCTGGTTGACCGCGGACGATGCGCACGACCGCACGTACTGGGCCCGTCACCTGCGGCACACGGTCCGGTTCTCCCAAGGGCTGGAGTTGCTGCTGGAGGACCGCGAGCGGTTGTTCGTGGAGGTGGGACCGGGACAGACGCTCTCCACGTTGACGCTGCTGAATCCCCGGGTAGGGCGGGAGCGACTGGTGCTGCACACGGGACGGCGTCATCCACCGGAGGGTGATGAGCAGGCCCTGCTCCATGCAGTGGGACAGCTCTGGTCCGCGGGCCTCCCCGTGGACTGGGGCGCGGTGCGCGGAAGCGGGCCGCGCAGACGCGTCGTGCTGCCGACGTATCCCTTCGAGCGCAAGCGGTACTCGCTGGCGGAGAAGGCGCCACGACTGCCGCGGCCTGAAGTCACGAACGCGCCCCGGCCGCTCAGCCGTGAAGAGGTCCGTGCCTCCATGGAAGCCCTCTGGAAGGAGCTGCTCGGCGTGGACACACTGACGCCGGACAGCCACTTCTTCGAGCTGGGCGGCACGTCGCTCCTGGTCGTGCAGCTCAACCGCGAGCTCAAGTCCAGGCTGTCGGTCAGCATGTCGCTGCACGCGGTGCTGGAACACCCGACGTTGGGCGCATGGGTGCGAGCGGTCCAGGACGAACTGGAGCGGACGGGGAGGCCACTCACCAAAGCGGCTCCGCTCCGAATGGAGCTCCAGGAGGGACGGCGAGGACGGACACCGCTCTTCCTGGTGCAGCCCATCGGGGGCACCGTCTACACGTACCTGCCACTGGCGAAGCAGTTGGGCGCGGACATCCCGGTCCACGCGTTCCGCGCGTCGGGGCTGGAGCCCGGAGAGGTGCTCTACCGCGACGTACCGGCGATGGCCCGCGCCTACGTGGATGAGCTGCTGGCCTTCCATCCCCAGGGCCCCTTCTGGCTGGGCGGCCACTCTTCGGGAGGCGTCATCGCGTACGAGATGGCGGCCGAGCTGCTGGAGCGGGGCCACTCCGTGGCGGGCGTCATCCAGATCGACACGGTGACGGTGGACGACTCGCGCAGGCTGAACGTCCGGAGCGTGGGAGACGTGCTCCAGCTCATCGACGCGTTCCAGGAGATCTCCCCGCGCGCGGCGGACGGACTGCGGGCGGCGATGGAGCTCGACACGCGGCTGCGCGACGTGGTGCTCGCCACCAACGAGGCCATCGCCGCATACGCGCCGGGACGTCACGCGGTGCCGCTCGTGTACCTGCGGGCCACGGAGCGGGACTCGGTGCTGGACTCGCACGCGGCGGCCTGGTGGAAGGCGCTGACGACCGCTTCGTTCCAGTCCCACGACGTGCGCGGCAACCACTTCACCGTCATGGAGGAGCCCCACGTGGCGGAGGTGGCGCGGCTCATCCGGGACCCGCTGACAGCGGGAAGGGGAGGGGAGCGCGATGACCTCGGCGCGGGATGAATGGAAGGCGGAGCTCTCACGGCGCTTCACCGCGTTCGTGGAGGCCTACGAGCGCGGCAGCCTGGAGGCCCTGTCGGAGCTGTTCTGGCACGACGACGACATCGTGGTCGTGGGCACGCACTCCAACCTCCACTTCATCGGCTGGGCGCAGGTGGAGCACTCCTTCCGCACCCAGTTCGGGAGCCTGCGCGACATCCGCGTGACGCTGCGCTCGGAGCAGCTCTGGCACGGGGGGGCCGCGCCCTCCACGATGGCCTGCCTCACGGTGCCCGCGATGGACATCGCCCTGGTCGCGGGCGGCAAGCCCGTCACCTTCGAGGGCATTCGCGTGGCCTGCGCCTTCGAGCGCCGGGGCACCGAGTGGCGGATGGTCCAGATGCACTGGTCGCTCCCGCGCACGGAGGTGCTGGTGGACCACCAGTACCGTTGATCACCCCGGAGGCAGCGGCGAGCGTCGAGGCGTGCCCAGCAGCTCCAGCGTGCGCAGCGCCACATCCGCCAGCGTGGACGAACACGGCATACAGCCCCCGCCGCAGCAGGGAGCCCAGTCGCCCTCCGGGTCCCGCAGCAGCGGATACACGCAGGCCCGCAGGGACTGGGGCAGTCCCGCGTCGTCGCAAGCCTGACGCAGCGCTGACTGCACGGTGGCATCCTTCACGTCCATCGCTTCAGCTTCCTAACCGACACCCGGAAGGAAGGCAGCCCATGCGCACGGCATCGTTCATCCGCCAGGTTCTCGTGGTGCTCCTGGCGTTCCTCGCCTGCGCATGCACGAGGACTGGCCCGTCTTCCCGCACGCCCGCGGACGACCCCACGCTGCGCCTCATGGACACCTTGCGTGCGCACGCACGGACGCACGCTCCGGTGTGTTCGCCGGATGTGGCGTTGCTTCGGCCTGGAGGCGGCATCGACCTGGAGCGCCTCCGCGCCGCGGGCCACCCCGTCATCGTCTGGACCGTGAACGACCTGCCCACGATGCAGGCCCTGCTCCGGCGCGGTGTGGACGGCATCATCAGCGACCGGCCGGACCTCCTGATGCAGGCGGTGCGCGACTTCGACGTCAACGGCGACGGCACTCCTGGGGACCTGCTGGACGCGGACGGGCTCATCGACCCGAAGCGCTTCGATGCGCAGGGCCACCGGGGCGCGCGGAACCTGCGGCCGGAGAACACGCTGCCCGCCTTCGAATCCGCGCTCGACCACCGGATGACCACGCTGGAGCTGGACACCGTCCTCACCGCCGACGGCGTCCCCGTGCTCTCCCACGACCCGGACCTGTCCCCCACGAAGTGCCGCCATGTGGATGGAAGCCCTCTGCCCGCTCCCGTCCCCATCGCGACCCTCACCGTCGCGCGGCTCCAGGCCACCTTCGTCTGCGACCGGCTCCTCAAGGACCGCCCGGACCAGACGAACGACCGCGCCCTCTCCCCGGAGGCCGTCGCGTTCGCCACTCGCGCCAGACTTCCGGACCCCTACTCCGTCCCCACCCTGAGCCAGGTGTTCGCCTTCGCGGCGGACCAGGCGGACGCCGCCCATGAAGCCCGCGATCCGCTCCGCGCCCGGAACGCCCGCCGCGTCCGCTTCAATGTGGAACTCAAACGGACATCGGAAAAGACAGACATCGCTCCAGCCCACGGCGACGCGGTCGCTCAGGTGATTCAGGAAGCAGGGCTCGCACGGAGGGTGGACGTGCAGTCCTTCGACCTGCGCGCCGTGCGCTCCATGCAGGACCGTCATCCGGAGCTGCGCGCCGCGCTCCTCCTGGAGACGCGTCCCACCGCTGCCGATGTGAAGGCCGTCGAGTAGCCAGACGGTCCATTCCCCGACCGGGAAATCATGGATTTAGTCAGGCGACGAAATCATCTTGCGCAAAATCGTTAGGGGCCTTACTAGACGCCTCGTCTTGGCTCCTCCCCGTCCGAAAAACGTCACGCCGATGAAGCTCGTGCCCCGGTACGAGCGGCTGAAGCAGATGGCCCAGCGCTTCCCCGCGCTCGACCCCAGCGCCATCGAGACATGCCTGACGATGCTGCGGCTCTCCAATGAGCTGACCGAAGCCTACGAAGCGCACTTCGCACGGCACGGTGTGTCGCACGGACGCTTCGTCGTGCTGGTGCAGCTGTTCGCGGCGGAGGACGCGGGTGAGACCCTGCGGCCCGCGGACCTCGCGGAGCTGTCGAGCTGCAGCCGCGCGACCATCACCGGGCTCCTGGACACGCTGGAGAAGGACGGCTTCATCTCCCGCATGGATCACCCCGAGGACCGGCGCATGTACTCCGTGCACCTCACCTCGAAGGGTCGCGAGTTCATCCAGGGAATGATGCCCGACCACTATCGCCGCATCGCCGCGCTCATGGCTCCCTTGAGTCTGGATGAGCGGGACACGCTGCGCGCGCTGCTCGTCAAGGTGTCCTCCGGCATCCCCGCCCTGCGGGACCCCTGAGCCCCTTCCCACACCCCTTCTTCAACGCCGTACCGAGCAACAACCATGACGACCCGTACCGCACCTTCACTGGAAGCCGCTCCCTCCACCGATGCTCCTGCCGTCGCGAAGCCCGCGAAGCGCTCACGCGCCAAGCAGGTGCTGCCCATCCTCGTGGGCGTGGCGGTGCTGGGCGGTGGTGCGCGCTTCCTCCTCACCCACGGTCACGAGTCCACCGACGACGCCCAGGTGGAGGGCCGCATCGCCAACGTGTCGCCGCGCGTGGCCGGACAGGTGGCCCGCGTGCTGGTGCACGACAACCAGACGGTGAAGGCCGGCGACGTGGTGGTGGAACTGGACCACGCGGACCTGGACGCGCGCCTGGAAGTGGCCCGCGCGGACGTGATGAGCGCGGAGGCCCAGCTGTCCAACGCCCAGGCCCAGCTCACCCTCACGGAGGCCAACGCGGGCGCCAACCTGCGCCAGGCCCGTGCCGGCATCACCCAGGCCTCCAGCGGCATCAGCTCCTCCAAGGCCGCGCTGGATCAGGCCCGCGCGGACGTGACCGCGTCCGAGGCGCGCTTCAAGCTGGCGGAGACGGACCTGGGCCGCATCAAGCAGCTGCGCGAGCAGGGCGCCGTCGCTCAGGCGGACCTGGACGCCCGCCAGGCCTCCTATGATCAGGCCAGGGCCGCGCTGGACCAGTCCCGCGCGCGTCTGACCTCCACCGAGGCCGGCATCCAGAGCTCCTCCGGTGGCCTGGAGGCCGCGCAGGGCAAGCTCAGCGCCGCGGAGACGGCGCCCGTGCAGATGCAGGCCGCGCAGGCCGCGCTGAAGCTCGCCGAGGCCCGCCTCAAGCAGACGCACGGCGCGCTGACGCTCGCGGAACTCGCCGTGTCCTACGCGCAGGTGCGCGCCCCGGTGGACGGCGTGATCAGCCGCCGCACCGTGGAGGTGGGGCAGATGGTGGGCCCGGAGCGCCCGCTGATGGCCGTCGTCCCTCAGAACGACATCTGGATCGTCGCCAACTTCAAGGAGGACCAGGTCGGTGAGATGCGCGCGGGCCAGCCGGTGGAGTTGAAGGTGGACGCATTCGGCGGCCACGCGTTCAAGGGCCACGTGGACAGCCTCGCGGGCGCCAGCGGCGCGCGCTTCGCCCTGCTGCCGCCGGACAACGCGTCCGGCAACTTCGTGAAGGTCGTGCAGCGCATCCCCGTGCTCATCCGCTTCGACGGTGACCTGAAGGACCTGCCCATCAAGCCGGGCATGAGCGCCTACGTCACCGTGGACACCGGCGCGAAGCCGGAGCCGCAGAAGTCCGCGGCGGTGGATACCCGGAAGGCGGAGTAGCCCACCGTGGACGCACGCCGCGACGTCATCCAAGGTTCCAAGACGGGCATCACCATCGCGGCCATGGCCGCGGCGCTGATGTCCGTGCTGGACATCTCCATCGTCAACGTGGCCCTGAGCGACATCCGCGCGAGCTTCGGCACGCCGTTGGATCAGATCGCCTGGGTGTCCACCGGCTACATGATGGCCAACGTGGTGGTCATCCCGATGACGGGCTGGCTGCAGCGCCGCTTTGGCTACCGGAAGTACTTCACGTTCTCCATCATCCTCTTCACGGTGGCCAGCGTGCTGTGCGGCCTGTCGTGGAACCTGACGTCACTGGTGGCCTTCCGCATCCTCCAGGGCATGGGCGGCGGCGCCATCATCCCCACGTCCCAGGCCATCCTCTTCGCCCGCTACCCGCGCGAGGAGCACGGCATGGCGGGCGCCCTCTTCGGCCTGGGCGCCGTGACGGGCCCTCTGCTGGGGCCCACCGTGGGCGGGCTCCTCATCGAGGCTGCGAGCTGGCACTGGATCTTCCTCATCAACGTGCCGGTGGGCCTCTTCGCCGCGTACATGGCGTGGCGCTCCATCGAACAGCCCCACTTCGAACCGTCCACGGAGAAGGTGGACCGCAACGGCATCGCGCTGCTCGCCGTGGGCATGGCCTGCCTCCAGTACGTGCTGGAGGAGGGCAACCGCGAGGACTGGTTCGACAGCCAGCTCATCACCCTGCTGGCGGTCATCGCGGGCATCGCGCTCATCACCTTCGTCGTCCACGAACTGGAGACACCCAGTCCCGTGGTGGACCTGCGCGTGTTCGGCAACCGCAGTTACTCCGCGGCCACGGGGGTGAACTTCCTGGTGGGCACGGCGCTGTTCTCCGGCTCGTTCCTCTTCAGCCTCTTCTGCGGCTCCGTGATGCGCTACGAGGCGTTGGACATCGGGCTCATCTTCCTCAAGGGCAGCGCCATCCAGATTCTGCTGATGCCGCTCATCGGCAAGTTCGGCGGCAAGGTGGATGGCCGCTTCCTGATTGGCTTCGGCATCCTGGGCATGAGCCTGTCCTTGTGGACCAACGGCCACCTGGCCACGCGCGTGGATGAAATCACCCTGATTACTCCGGTGTTCATCCGCGCCTGCTCGCTGGGCTTCATCTTCGTGCCGCTGTCGGTGATGGCGCTCAGCAACCTGCGCCCGGAGCAGCGAGGCAACGCGGCGGGCCTCTTCAACCTCACCCGCGAGCTGGGCGGCTCCATTGGCACCGCGTGGATGAGCAGCGCGCTCAGCCGCTCCACCCAGGCCAACGTCACCGCCATCACCTCGCACGTGGACGTCTACGGGCAGGTCGCCCAGGAGCAGGTCGCCTCGATGACCGGCGCCATGGCGGCGAAGGGCGTGCTCAACCCCACGGGCGCCGCCTACGGCCTGTTGAGTCAGCGCATCAATGCCCAGGCGCTGGTGCGGGCCTTCAACACGAACTTCCTCATCCTCGCCGCGCTGTTCGTCTGCGCCCTCGTCCTGGTGGTCATGCTCCAGAAGGCGGACCCCAACGTGAAGGTGGAAGGCGCGCACTAGCAATGCGGTCGCTGGAACGACAAAGCGCGGGTCCCCGGGTAGCAGGGGGCCCGCGCTTCTTCGTTTCAGGCGCTACGGGAGACGACTACCGGCGCCACTTCTGCGCGCTGGTGCCGTTGCACTCCCAGAGCTGCAGCGGGGTGCCGCTGGCGGAGTTGCCGCCCGTCACGTCCACGCACTTGTTGGCCTGGGGGTTCACCAGGTCACCGGCGCCGGAGAGGATGAACTGCTGCGCGGGGTTGCCGTTGCAGCTCACCAGCTGGATGGCCGTGCCGTTGGCGCTGGAGCCCCAGGCCACGTCCATGCACTTGCCGAACGCGCGCACGGTGCCGTCAGACATGAAGGACCACTTCTGCGCGTTGGTGCCGTTGCAGTCCCACAGCTGCAGGCGGGTGCCGTCGTTGGTGTTGGAGTTCGGCACGTCGATGCACTTGTTCGCCAGGCCGATGATGGGGCCGCCGGAGCCGCCACCGCCCGTGGTGGTGAGCGACAGGCCGTAGGCGTTCAGGATGGGGATGAGCGGCTGGTAGACGGTGTTGCCGCCGGAGGTGCAGTTGCCGCCAGCGCCGGACGTCACGCCCTGCGCCTGGTTGCCGGACAGCCACGAGCCGCCGGAGTCACCGCCCTCCGCGCACGCGCTGGACGCCGTGAGGCCGTACACCGGGCCCGCGGAGTAGTTCACCGTGACGTTCTTCCCCGTGATGACGCCGCAGCGCCAGCCGGTGGTGGAGCCCGAGCGACAGACGGACGCGTTGACGCCCGCCTCCTGCGAACCCTGCACCAGCACGTTGGCGCCCGCGTAGTTGTTCACCCACGGCTGCGACACCCACGAGCCGTTGGTGCGCACCCAGGCGTAGTCGTTGCCGGGCCAGCTGGCCGCCACCACCGTGCCCTGCGCCACGCCGCTGCCGCTGGTGGTCGTGCCCGGCCCGCCGCAGTGGCCCGCCGTCACGAAGCCGCCCGCCACCGGGAAGCCGATGGAGCAGCGCGAGTTCCCCGGGTAGTACGCGTCACCGCCGCGCAGGTCGTACACCGGCTTGAACTCCTCGCGCGACGGCACCGTGCGCACCGCGGCGTGCTTCACGCCCGCCTTCGCGACGAAGTCCGTGCCGCCCGTCAGCGCGGAGTCCTGCGTCAGCACCACCACGCTGTTCGTCATCACGTCCACGTACCAGGCGTGCACGGTGCGGCCCGCCATCCCGCTGTCCCGGTCCAGCTGGGCCTTCACCGCGTCCAGCTCCGCCTGCGTGTACTTCACCTTCCGCGGCACCGCCCCCGCGCGGCGCACCGCGTCCGCGTCCGCGTCCGTCGTCACGCCCACCACCAGCGCGCTGCCGTCCGCGTTCATCCACGCGCCACCAAAGCGCTCGCCCAGCGCCGCGCGCAGGTTGCCCTCCACGCGCACCGCCGCCGCCTCCGACGCCAGCCGCTGCTTCGCGCCGTCCGCCGTCAGGCCCAGGTCCCGCTGCATCGCGGAGAGCAGGTCGGGCGACACGTCGTGCGCCAGCGCCGCTTCCGCCTGGGAAGGGGCCGCCATCGCCATCGAGGGAATGACGCTCAACGTGGCGCCAGCGAACAGCGCCGTCGCGGTGGAGAACAGACCGGAGGTCCGCTTCATCGGGTCCTGCCTTTCGTGCTGCGTGGGAGCCCGAAGCGAAACCCGACTGAGCCGCGAAGGTCAATCAATTCAAGAATTACTTAAAATCTCCGACATTTTTGTGTGACCGAAGAAAGTCCCAGGAAACAAGAAGGCCCGGTGCGTCATGAGACGCACCGGGCCTGGGAACTTGCTTCGGTATCGAGCGGAAGTCAGCGCTTCGCGCGCGGGGCCAGCGCGCGGGCGGGGGCCCGGCGACGGCGCAGCGCGACAGCGCCCAGCATCAGCAGGGCACCGGCGAAGGGCAGGGTGCCGGACGTGCCGGACGCGCTGCAGCCCCCCGCCATGGCGTCGGACGAGTCCGGCAGGCCATTGGGGTTGTTGGACACGGGCGTGGGGGTGGGCGTCTGGCCGCCCACGGTGGGCAGCTGGGTGGTGGGCAGCTGCGGCGTGTTCGTCACCGGCGTCTCCGCCACCGGGGTCTCCGCCGTCGGGTCCTCCGCGGGGATGTTCGTGTCATCCGGCACGGGCGTGGGCGCGGGCTCCTCCGCCGGCGCGGGCGCGGGCGGCATCACCTCCTCGAGCGTCGTCGCCATGGTGAAGCCGTCATGGTAGATGGCGCCTTCGGGCTTGA
The DNA here is from genome assembly GCF_003668895.1 of Corallococcus sp. AB045. Taxonomy (NCBI): domain Bacteria; kingdom Pseudomonadati; phylum Myxococcota; class Myxococcia; order Myxococcales; family Myxococcaceae; genus Corallococcus; species Corallococcus sp. AB045. The sequence continues at coordinate 15,369 of NZ_RAWN01000093.1, read as the reverse complement.
TGGCGGCGTCGCGGTACAGGCCCATCTTCAGGTAGTTCAGCTCCTTGCCGAACTGGTTGGCGCCGTAGGTCTTCGGCAGCACGTGCTCGCCGTTGTGCCACAGCTCCACGAAGCCGACCTTCTTGTCCGAAGACCACTTCACGTGCAGCACGAAGTCGTGCCAGTTGCCCTTGTTGATGGAGGTCTGCCACAGCACGGGCGTGGTGTTGCCGCCCACGCGCAGGTTGATCTTGTCCCCGCGCACGAAGAACTCCAGCGGCGGCGAGCCACAGCAGCTCTCCTGGTGCCACTGGGTGATGACCTGCCACGAGTCATGCACCGGGTAGTTCGAGGGAAAGAGCGTGCTCCACTTGTAGTAGTACTCCTTCCCCTGCGTCTCGTGGGTCAGGTACAGCAGTTCGTTGCGGTTGCCGCTGGCGTTGATGGGGTTGTCGCCCTGCTTCACCGTGGCCTTGAGGGCGTACCTGCCGTCACGCACCACATCCGTTACGACCTGCAAGCGGCTGTTGGCAACGGCCTGCTGGCGCGTCCACTGGGACGTGTTGCCGGTCTCGAAGTCGCCCTTCCAGAGGACGCCAGCGAAAGACAGGGCCGGCATCAGGGAAGCAGCGGCAACGAGCTGAAGGAGTCGCTTCAAACAGGGGTCCTTTCGGTCCGGGTTGGGCCAAGGGGACACTCGGCGGGAAAAAAGCCTTCCCGCCCCGTCCCGCCTGCCAACCCCCTGCCATACGCGCGCTCGCCGGGACGCCTGGTGGGGGATGAGGGGGACAGGGCCCTGCCGCCCGTCACTTCCCCAGGCATGCCGAAGCGCGTGATTCCGGGTGGATGCGGGCGCTCAAACTGTCTTTCGAGAGCAGCCGTGCAGCCGAGCCCCCGGGCGTCATCCCCTCAACAGCCTGACGGCCCGGCGCCCTGTCTGCCTCTCGCGCCTGACGTGGGAAGTGGGGGCTTTTTTCAAGATCGGCGGAGCAGCCCGTCTATTGGTGCGTGTGTCACCCAAAACATCCGATGCGCCTGTTCTCCCACCGCCTTGCTGCCCACCGCGTCATGGAACGCCTGGAGGCAGGGGACGGGGCCAGGTCGGCGTTCGTCGGAGGTTGGTGTAGAACGTCCCGTAGGGGCGGCAGGGGGGAGACGCCCGAGGGGACCGCATGGTGAAGCCGGCGAAGATGAGTCTCTGGGCGCTGGCCATGGCCCTCCCCCTCCTGGCGGCCGGCGTCGCGGCCCTGAAGCCCCGGGCGCAGCAGCCGCAGTCCCTGCCTGACACCTTCTGGACGGATCGCCGGGCGGCGGCTCGCATCGAGGCCCGCCTCACGCACCCGGAAGCGGATCGCTACCGCTCACGCGTCCCCGCGGGTGGCTGCCCGGTGCCCGCCGAGCCGATGCCCCTGGGCCCGCTCGCAAGCATGGAGGCCCGGGAGGACTGGGGCGGCATCGCGGCGGCGTATGCCCTGGAGGGCGAGTGGAACCAGGCGGCCTCCTTCCTGGAGCGCCTGCCGGCCTCGCCGGAGCGCGACAGTGACCTGGCGGCGGTGGCGCTCGCCCGGGGCGACCATGAGCGCGCGCTGCGCCTGCTGGACGCGGCGCTCACCGCGAAGCCGAACCTCACGCAGGCGCTGTGGAACCGGGCGCTGGTGTTCCGGGAGATGGGGCTGACGCTGCGCGCGTCGGAGCTGTTCGAAGAGGTGGCGAAGCGCAACGAGCAGGGCTGGGGACGTGAAGCCCACGCCCAGGCGCTGTCGCTGCGCGAGGCCACGCTGGATCGCCAGCGCCAGTGGAAGGCCGCGCGCGACGCGACCCTGGCCCTGGTGGAGGACCCGAAGGCGCCGCTGCCCATGGACGCGGCCCGGCAGCTCCCGGGCGCGGTGCGTGGCGTCTTCTATGAGGCCGTGCGCGCCGCGGCGTCGAAGGAGCGCGCGCTTTCGCTGCTGCCCCTGGCGAAGGAGCTGGACCGGGTGCAGGGCGGCAGCGTGCTCACGGACTACGTGCAGCGCGTGTCGAAGCGCGACTTCTCCCGCCGGGCGGACCTGGGGCGGCAGTACGCGGAGACGCTGCGCGCGGGCCACGGCGTCCCGGAGGCGCTGCTGGACCGGGCGCGCGTGTCGGGGGACGACGACATCTACGTGGGAGCGCTCCTGCGCGGCCGCAACGGCTCCCTGCGCGGCCTGCAGGACCTGGTCGCGCGCGTCGGCCGCATGAACGACCCCTGGTTCACGTACATCGCGGAGCGGGACCAGGCGCGCCAGGAGGTCGCGGAAGGGGCGTGGTGGAAGGCCGAACAGCGGCTGTTCAACGCGCTCCAGCGCTGCCGTGAGACGACGCTGTCGGTGCGCTGCCTGGACCTGGAGCGCGGGCTGGCCATCTTCTACACGGACCTGCAGCGCCTCACGGAGGCGGAGCAGCACGCGCGCGTGCTGTGGGCGGGCGCCCGGCAGCTGCGCGAGTGGGAGACGGAGTTCAACGTCCTGGAGATCCTCAGCCACGTGTCGCGCTCCCGCAACGACCTGGGCAGCGCGCGCGCCTACCTGGAGGAATGGGCCGCGCGAGGCCCCACCCGCAGCTGCTCCTGGCCCCACGTGCAGCTGGCGCACCTGTACTACCTGGACCTGCGGCCGGACGCCGCGCGGCGCGAACTGGAAGCGGCGGAGGCCTGCGCGGACAACTCCATGGAGCTGGTGTTCGGCGCGACGGTCGCGGAGCTGTCCCGCTTCGGCTCCGGCCCCCGGGACGCGGAGTGGCTGAAGACGGTCACCACGCGGGCCCTGGAGGGCTCCTCCGTCCTGGAGAGCGACCGCATCTACACGCACTATCTGGAAGGCCGCTTCCTCCTGGACCAGGACCGGGCCCGGGGCGAGGCGCTCCTGAAGCAGGCCATCGCGGACGCGGAGACCCTGCCCCGCGGCGACGTGCTGGGGCGTGAGACCTGGGCGCTCAGCTATTCGTCGCTCGCGGTGGACGCGGGCCGCGCCGGTGAGTTCCCCAAGGTGGTGGCGCTGATGGCCGCGCAGCTGGGCACGCCCGTCCCTACGCGGTGCGCGCTGGCGGCCAGCATCCACGCCGAGCGCACCACGCTGGTGGCGCTGGGCCCCAAGGGCGAGGTGAAGGGCTCCTACGACGGTTCGCGCCGGGAGTCCCTCGCCCGGGTGGATTCGTCCCGGCTGGTCCCGGACGCCCTGCGCCAGACGCTCGCCGGCTGCGAACACGTGGACGTGTTCGCGTGGACGCCGCTCTTCGGCCGCACGGACCTGCTGCCGCCGGAGATGGCCTGGAGCTTCCGCCTGGGCCGCACGCAGGGGCCGCGCCCCGCGCGGACGTCCACCGCCCCGCGCCGCCTGGTGGTGGCTGGCGTGGAGGCGCCGTCGCTCCTGCAGTTGCCCCGGCTCCCCTCGTGGACGCCGGAGGCGGAGCCCGGCGCCGCGCCGCCGGACGTGCTGTCCGGCGCGGACGCCACGCCCTCGCGCGTGCTGGCGCGGATGGCGGACGCCACGGAGATTGAAATCCACGCGCACGGCATCACCGACCCCAGCATCTCCGGCGCGTCGCTGGTGGTGCTGTCACCGGAGGTGAATGGCCGCTACGCGCTCACCGCGGACGTGGTGCGCGAACAGCGGCTCACCGGCGCGCCCACCGTGTTCCTGGCCGCGTGCAGCGCGGGCCGCACCGCGTCCCTCCAGAGCACGGAGCCCTTCAGCCTGCCCGCGGCCTTCATCGACTCCGGGGCCCGCGCGGTGCTGGCCTCCACGGTGGACATCCCGGACGCCGCGGGCCGTTTCTTCGACGGAGTGCGCCGGAGCATCCATGCTGGCAAGCCCGCGGCCGTCGCGCTGCGCGACGAGCGTCAGGCGTGGCTCGCGCGTGATGCCCGCGCTGTCTGGACGCGCTCCGTCCTCTTGGTGGAGCGGGCGGACTGAGCGGGTCAGAAGGGAGCGTCCAGGTGCGTGTTGCCTCCCGGAACGAGGAAGTGATGGAAGGTGACGCTGGCGCTCACGTCCAGCGCCTTCACCCAGTGCCACCAGCCCACCGGCAGGAACACCATGTCCCCGGGCTCCAGCACCGCCTCCAGCACCGTGGCCTCGGCGAACAGGGGGTGCGCGGCCAGGTCCGGCTTCGCCGCGTCCACGTGGCTGAAGGTGCCCCGGTGCGGGTACACGCGGTGGCGCTCGAAGGACGGCACCAGCCGTACGTGCTTGCGGCCCATCACCTGGCCCAACAGGATGTTCATGTTGTCGTGGTGCAGCGGGGTGACGGTGCCCGCGGGCCCCAGGAGCAGCGTCAATTGATCCGCCCGCAGCGACGGGTCGATGAGCCCCGCGGGGGCCCGCAGGTCCTCGCGCAGCGGCGCCAGCCCCTCGCGCCCCCAGTTCTCGTTGCGCGGCACCATGTAGAAGTCGTTCGTCTCTCCGGCCGTCTCCAGCCGGGAGAGGAAGTCGGAGAAGGGCATCCGCGCCCGGTGCCGGTCCTGCTCGGCCGCGTGCTCCGGGTTGGCGTCGCGCCCCACCATCACCTCCACCGCCACCGTTCCGAAACGCTCGCGGAAGTACGGCAGCGACCAGCGCTTCATCGCGGGCCAGTCCGCCATCAGGCCGCGCAGCACCACCGGCCGGTGGCCCAGGTAGTAGCGGCGGAAGAACTCCTCCGGGGACACCCCCTCGCGCACCTCCAGCTCCCGGCCCCCATCCCGGGCGCGCAGCTCGCTGTAGACATCCATCAGCGACTCCAGCCACCCGAAGTGCCGGGCCACCTGGAGCGCCGCCTTGAAGTAGGGGTGCTGCCCCACCGCGGCGATCTCCTCCCGCGCCAGCGCCGGGTCCACGCCCGCCTGCTCCAGCGTCTGCTGTACGTCCTCCGCCGACACTCCCAATGCCAGGTTCTCCGCCAGCCACTGCCGCCACGTGGGGTGCAGGGGAGACTTGTCCTCGTTCATTCGGAACTCCTTGAAATCCTTGAAGGAATGGCCCTGGGGGCCCCTCCTGCCGGTGACGCGAGGCGTGCTATGGACCACGCCCAACAGTCTTTTTCTACCCATCCCCGGTTTTCGCCGGACTTCCGCCGTACCAGGAGAAGCGACCCATGATCCCCGGAGACGTGTCCTCCGCCGTCAATGCCTTCGAGCCGGACCGCAGCGCCCCGCACGTGAAGAATTCGTACGTCAACTGCCAGGAGCGGGGCCCCAAGCGGCGCCGCCCGCTGCCCCCGCCGTCGGTGCCCCCCCTGTTGGAGGGGGCGGAAGGCGCTCGCTGAGCCTCCTGCCGGGCAGGCCTGTCTGCCCTTCCGGGCATTTTTCTCTCAAGAAACGAACCGCTCGGCGTCTTTAGTCAGGAAAGTCCACCAGTCACTTCGGGGCCTTGGGTCATGGCCAATCTCTTCAACCGGGAAAAGCGCCACTTCGAGGCGTTCATCCAGCGACACCGGCCCAGCCTGCTGGCGGTGGCGCGGCGGTTGTGCGCTCGCGGCGCCCTGGACCCGGAAGACCTGGTCCAGGAAGCCTTCGAGCGGGCGTTGCCGGAGTTTGGCCACCTGAAGGACCGGACGGAAGCGGCGTGCGCGGCGTGGCTGTGCACGACCATGACCAACCGGTTCCTGGACCACTGCCGCCGGCAGCGCACGGAGAGCCGGGGGCTGCCGCACCTGGCGCTGGTGCAGGACCTGCCGGTGACGGGGGATGGCGACCAGGAGAACTGGGAGCTGGTGGGCAACGACGCGTTCCAGGCTGCCATCGAGCAGCTCAAGCCGCACCTTCGGGACGCGTACAGGCTTCACGCGGAAGGCCGCCGCTATCAGGCCATCGCTGAACATTTCAACGTCCCCGTGGGAACCGTGGGCAGCTGGCTGACGCTGGCGCGCCGGGACCTGAGGGAACTGCTGCTTCCGAGCGTCGCCGTGGCCCGGGAGCGGGGGGTCCAGTCATGAACGCGCATTGCACCCGGTTGCATCTCTTCATGGACGGGGAGCTGTCCGAGTCCGACGCCGAAGGCTTCCGGAACCACCTGCCGCGCTGTGCCGCCTGCGAGGGGGGCCTCAGGGACCTGCTCCAGCTGGAGCTGCTGGCGGCGCGGGCCCTGGGCACGGGCGTGGCGGAGGTGCCGGCCGCGAAGCCGGAGGGCAACGTGGTGTCGCTGGGCGCGTGGGTGCGCCGCAACGCGCGCGTGGTGGCGCCGCTGGCCATGGCCGCCAGCCTCTGCGCCGTCTTCGTGCCGCGCATGATGCCCGCCGCGGAAGTGCCGGCGGTCGTCTTCCTGGAGAACCAGACCACCCGCGAGCTGGAGGCCCGCCTGTCGGATCCGCGCGCGGACCAGTGGCGCCGCTACAGCCCCATGCGCGGTGGCGCGGAGGGCGTGGAGGCCGGGAAGGGCATCCTGCCGCTGCGTCCGCTGGCGGAGATGGAGGAGCGCAAGGACTTCCGCGGCATCGTCGCGGCCTACGTGCTGCACGGCCAGTGGCAGCAGGCGCAGGCGGTGCTGGCGCGCGAGCCCGCGTCGCTGGCGCGCGACAGCGACCTGGCGGTGGTGGCGCTGCAGGACGGCCGCTACCAGGACGCGCTGGCGCTGTTGGATCCGGTGGTGCGCGCGGATCCGCGCAACCCGCAGGCGCTGTGGAACCGCGGCCTCGCGCTGCGCGCCCTGCACCAGGAAGTCCGCGCCGCGCGCGACTTCGACCAGGTGGCCGCGCTGGGCGAGCCGGGCTGGAGCGACGAAGCGCGCAAGCTGGCGGAAGAGCTGCGCGCCGCCGCTCGCTGAAGCACGCTGGGTTCCCCGCGCCGTCACGAGCGTCCACCACCGGGCGCTTTCGCGCGGGGCTCGTGACTCGTTCCTCGGGATGACGTGACAGGCTGCTGGGGTTGTCGGAACACTCCAGGAGCCGCCCATGCCCGAGTCTTCATCCCGCGCTTCCACCGACTACGCGTCCACCCGCCGTGACTTCCGGTGGGAGCGGCCGGCGCACTTCAACTTCGCCACGGACGTCATCGACCGGCACGCGGCCGAGCGGCCCCAGGCCCCCGCGCTCCAGTGGTCCGACGAATCCGGGCGCTCCCAGCGCTTCACCTTCAAGGAAATGAAGGAGCGCTCGCTGCACGCGGCGCGCTTCCTCACCGGGCTGGGCCTGAAGCGCGGCGACCGGGTCTTCATCCTGATGCCGCGCGTGCCGGAGTGGTGGTTCCTGGTGCTGGGCTGCATCCGCGCGGGCATCGTCTTCATGCCCGGCACGCCCATGCTCACCGCCAAGGACATCCGCTACCGGCTGGAGGTCTCCGGCGCGAAGGCGGTCCTCACCGACGGCAGCTGCCTGGACCGCTTCGAGGGCGTGCAGGGCCAGGCCCCCGGCGTGACGACGTGGGTGTCCACCGGCGACGCGCCCGCGCCGTGGACGCGATACACGTCGGAGGCGCTGGCGGAATCCCAGGCGACGGCGTTCCCGCCCACGCGCTCGGATGATCCGCTGCTCATCTACTTCACGTCCGGCACCACGGGCATGCCGAAGATGGTGCTGCACACGCAGTCCAGCTACGGCCAGGGGCACCTCATCACCGGCCGCTACTGGTTGGATTTGCAGCCGGAGGACCGGCACCTCACGCTCAGCGACACCGGCTGGGCGAAGTGCGCGTGGGGCAAGCTCTTCGGTCCGTGGAGCGTGGGCGCGTGCAACGTCGTCTTCGACTTCCGCGGCCGGTTCGACCCCATGGCCTTCCTGAAGGTGCTGGAGCGGGAGAAGGTCACCACCTTCTGCGCGCCGCCCACCGCGTGGCGCGCGCTGGTGCTCCAGGACTTGAAGGCGGTGGACCTGTCCTCGCTGCGCCACTCGCTGAGCGCGGGTGAGCCGCTCAACCCGGAGGTCATCCAGACCTGGAAGGAAGCCACCGGGCTGCACATCCGCGAGGGCTACGGCCAGACGGAGACGGTGGTCATCGTCGGCATCTTCCCCGGGATGGAGCCGCGCGTGGGCTCCATGGGCAAGCCGTCCCCGGGCTTCACCGTGGCCGTCATCGACGAGCACGGCAACGAAGTGGCGGACGGGCAGGAGGGCGACATCGCCGTGCGCGTGAAGCCGGAGCGGCCGGTGGGCCTGTTCGCGGGCTACCTCAACGACGACGCGGCCAACGCGGCCAGCAGCCGGGGGGACTGGTACGTCACCGGCGACCGCGCGGTGCGCGACGCGGACGGCTACCTGTGGTTCGTGGGGCGCTCGGACGACGTCATCAAGACGTCTGGCTACCGCGTGGGCCCCTTCGAGGTGGAGTCCGCGCTGATTGAGCACCCGGCGGTGGCGGAGTCCGCCGTCATCGGCGTGCCGGACGACAAGCTGGGCCACCGCATCAAGGCGTACGTGCTGCTCACGCCGGGCCACACGCCGTCACCGGAGCTCGCGCAGGAGCTGCAGGACTTCGTGAAGAAGACGACGGCGCCCTACAAGTACCCGCGCGAGATTGAGTTCGTCACGGAGCTACCCAAGACGGTGAGCGGGAAGATCCGCCGCGCCGAGCTGCGCGCCACCCAGAAGAAGTAGGCGGCGCGCAGGGCAGGGGAGACGGACTACTTCAGCCAGTCCGAGTGCACGAAGCCGGCGTCGGGCTTGTCCCGGCGCTGGTAGGTGTGCGCGCCGAACGCGTCGCGCTGGGCCTGGGTGAGGTTCTGCGGCAGCTCCGGGCTGCGGTAGCTGTCCAGGTACGCCAGGCTGCTGCTGAACACCGGCACGGGGATGCCCGCCTTCGTCGCGACGCCCACGAGCTTGCGCCACGCCGGGGCCATCTTGTCCAGCACGGGCGCGAAGGCTTCGGACACCATCAGGTTGGGCAGCGTGGATTGCTGCTGGAAGGACTCGCGCAGCGGGGTGAGCAGCTTCGCGCGGATGATGCAGCCGCCCCGCCAGATGCGCGCCATCTCCGCCAGCGACACGCCCCACTTGTACTCGTCCGACGCCGCCTGGATGAGCCGCATGCCCTGCGCGTACGTCACCACGCGCGCCGCGTAGAGCGCGTCATGCGCCCACTGGGCCAGCTCCTTCTTCTCCTCCGAGGACAGGGAGATGTCGGGGCCGTGGAGCTTCTTGCTCGCGGCCACGCGCTCGTCCTTGCGCGAGGACAGGTTGCGCGCGTCCAGCGCGGACGCGATGGAGGGCACCGGCACGCCCAGGTCCAGGGCCACCTGCACCGTCCACTTTCCCGTGCCCTTCTGGCCGGCCTTGTCCAGGACCATGTCCACCAGCGGCTTGCCCGTCTCCGGGTCGCGCTTGCGCAGCACCTTGATGGTGGTCTCCAGGAGGAACGACTCGGCGATGCCCTCGTTCCACTTGGAGAACAGGTCGGCGAGCGTCGCGGTGTCCAGGCCCAGGCCGCGGTGGAGCACGTCGTACGTCTCCGCGAGCAGCTGCATGTCCGCGTACTCGATGCCGTTGTGCACCATCTTCACGAAGTGGCCCGCGCCCTCCGGGCCCACGTGGGTGACGCACAGGCCTTCTTCACTGCGCGCGGCGATGGCCTCCAGCACGGGCTGCACCAGCGCGTACGCGTCCTTGGGACCGCCGGGCATGATGGACGGGCCGTTGCGCGCGCCCTCCTCACCACCGGACACGCCGATGCCCAGGAAGTGGAAGCCCTTCTCCTTGCACAGGGCTTCACGGCGGCGCGTGTCCAGGTACCAGGAGTTGCCCGCGTCCATGATGACGTCGCCCGGCGACAGCAGCGGGAACAGCCGGCCCATCATCTCGTCCACGGGGGCGCCGGCCGTAATCATCAGGAGGATGCGGCGCGGGCGCTCCAGGCCGGCGACGAACTTCTCCAGCTCCGGGAAGCCCTGCAGGGCCTGCTTCGGGTTCTCCTTCTGGACCTGCTGGATCTTCTCCGGGTGGCGGTCCCATACGGCGACACTGAAGCCGTGGTCCGCGATGTTGAGGGCCAGGCTCGCGCCCATCACGCCCATGCCCGCCACGCCGAACTGCGCCGGCTTCGTCTGTTCGCTCATCGTTCCCTCCAGAGGGTCCGCCTCACCCGTGGGCGGCGGGATCCAACATCCACTGCGTGTTCGTCACGTGCGACGCGGGCAGGGACATATCGCCCGCGAGGATGCGCCGCATGGCGTCCCGCTTGCCTTCGCCGGCAACCAACCCCAGCACCGCCCCCGCGCCCTGGAGCACGGGGAACGTCAACGTCATCCGCCACGGCGGCGGCTTCGCGCTCTGCTCCACCGCGAGCACCCGCCGCGTGCGCTCCCGCAGGGCAGGGTGGCCGGGCATGAGGCTCGCGGTGTGGCCGTCCTCGCCCACGCCGATGAGCACCACGTCCAACTGCGCGGGAAGCGTCTTCTCGTAGTCGTGCGCGGCGGCGTCGCGGTCCGTGCGCTCGCCCTGCATGCGGAACACCTGCGCGTCCGGCAGCTTCAGCGGCTCAAGCAGCGACTGCTTCACCAGCAGGTAGTTGCTGTCCGGGTGGTCCGGCGGCACGAAGCGCTCGTCCACGAAGTACACGTCCACGCGCTCCCAGGGGAGCTTGTGGTCCGCGAGCATCCGGTACGCGGGCTTGGGCGTGTTGCCGCCCGACAGGGCCAGGCTCACGCGGGCCTTCGTCGCGAGCGCCTTCTCCAGCTCTCGCGCCATCCAGTCCGCGGCCTCGCGGGCGAACTGGTCCGGGGGGACGACGAGGGGCTGGCTCATAGCGTGGACCACCGCCGGCCATTCTTCGCGGGCAGCGCGTCCGCGGCGTCGGGTCCCTTGCTGCCCTTGGCGTACGTGTGGACCGTGCCGCCCGCGTCCGTCTCCAGTGCCTGGAGGATGGGCGTGATGTAGCCCCACGCCTGCTCCACGCTGTCCTGTCGCGCGAAGAGCGTGGCGTTGCCGCGCATGCAGTCCAGGAGCAGGCGCTCGTACGCCTCCGGCACGGGCTTCTTGAAGCTCTCCGCGTAGTCCATGTCCATGGTGACGCCGCCGATGTTGACGTCCTCGCCGGGAATCTTGGACTCGAAGGACAGCGCGATGCCTTCGTGCGGCTGGATGCGCAGCGTGAGCACGTTGGGCTGCAGCCGCTGACAGGTGGCGCCGCCGCCGCTGAACAGGCCGATGGGCACCGACTTGAAGTGGATGGACACCTCCGTCAGGCGCTTCTTCAGGTTCTTGCCCGCGCGCAGGTAGAAGGGCACGCCCTGCCAGCGCCACGAGTCGATGTTCATCTTCATGGCCACGTACGTGGGCGTGCGCGAACCCTTCTTCACGCCCTTCTCGTCCTGGTAGCCCTCGTACTGGCCCACCACCACGTGCTGGGGCACCTCGCCGCCTTCAACGGGGCGCAGCGCGCGGAAGACCTTGTTCTTCTCATCGCGGATGTCCTCCGCGGCGAAGGACACCGGGGGCTCCATGGCGCATAGGGCCAGCACCTGGAGCAGGTGGTTCTGCACCATGTCCCGGATGACGCCCGTCTCGTCGTAGAAGCCGCCGCGGCCCTCCACGCCAATGGCCTCGGCTGCGGTGATCTCCACGTGGTCGATGTGCTGGCGGTTCCAGAGCGGCTCGAAGATGGCGTTGGCGAAGCGGAACACCAGGATGTTCTGCACCGTCTCCTTGCCCAGGTAGTGGTCGATGCGGAAGATCTGCTTCTCGTCCAGCGCCGAGCCCAGCGTCTTGTTGAGGGCCTTCGCGCTCTCCAGGTCGTGGCCGAAGGGCTTCTCGATGATGAGCCGGCTCCAGGGCTTCTCTCCCGGCTGCTCCTCGCGCTTGATCAGCCCCGCGCCGGAGAGGCTCTGGATGATCTGCGGGAACGTGGAGGCCGGCGTGGCCATGTAATAGAGCTTGTTGCCGTCCGTCTTGTGGCGCTTGGAGATGTCCTGGAGCTTCTGGCCCAGGCGCTTGAAGGCCTCCGGGTCGTCGTAACCGCCGCAGGCGACCTCGATGGTCTCCGAGAAGCGCTTCCAGGTGGCCTCGTCGAGCGGCTGCGTGCGGGCGAACTTCTTCAGGCCCTCCTTCACGTGCTCGCGGAAGGACGCGTCCTCCAGCTTGGAGCGGCTGAAGGCGACGATGGCGAAGTGCTCGGGGAGCAGGCCGGAGCGGGCGAGCTCGAAGAGGGCGGGGAATAGTTTGCGTTCGGCCAGGTCGCCCGTGGCACCGAAGAGGACCAGGGTGCAGGGGTCCGGGCGCCCCGCGCTGAACACCGGTTCGCCCTCACGGGGATGGGTTTCGATGTGCACTCCCTGCGCGTCCATGCGGTTCTCCCTCCGGGTTCGCCGGGCACCTTAAGGCGCTAATCTGGCGGCCCTGCAAGCGCATTGCAGGAGAATGATGCGGGCCTGACGTCTTGCCTGCCCCGGCGCTCGGGTGCTCCGTCGGCTTCCCCCAGGCTCCGCTCGAACTCCTTCGGAGGGCGCGCGGGCGGCCGGGCCGGCGTGAGCTGGCTGCCTGGAACGTGGTACTCCTGGCGGACCGGACGCCTCCGGCGTCGCGCTGAACGGAAGCTCCTTCTCTCGCATGCGCTACGTCGTCTCGCTGTGGTTCTTCGCGCTGTTCCTGGTCACCGCGCCCCTCCTCTTCACGTTGGGCGCGGTGTTGTTCGTGGTGGCGTACCCGTTGGATCCGAACCGCCAGTGGCTGCACGTGCTGGTGTGCCGGTGGTGCTACGGGCTGTGGCTGCACGCGTCCCCCGGCTGGCGCGTGCGGGTACAGGGACGGGAGCTGTTGCCCAAGGGGCCGTGCGTCTACGTCGTCAATCACCAGTCGTTCGCGGACATCCTGGCGGTGATGGGGCTGTTCACGCCGTACAAGTTCGTGGCGAAGGCGTCGCTGTTCCGCACGCCGCTGGTGGGCTGGATGATGACGCTGCTGGGCTACGTGCCCATCGTGCGCGGCAGCTCCACGTCCATGGAGCAGCTGTTGGGCCCGTGCCGCCGGTGGCTCCGCAAGGGCATCCCGGTGCTCATCTTCCCGGAGGGCACGTACTCGCCGGGAGAGTTGCTGCCCTTCAAGCGCGGGGCGTTCCAGCTGGCGCTGGAGGAGCACGTGCCGGTGGTGCCTGTGCTGGTGCGCGGCACGCGGGAGCTGGTGGATGGGGATGGGCCGTGGATGAGCCCTCGCGCCACCGTCACGGTGCAGGTGATGCCGGCCTTGCCGCCGGAGACGTTCGGGCCGGATTCGGCGGCGCTGGCCACGCGCGTGCGTGAGCAGTTCGTGGAGGCGCTGGCGCGGGTGGGCTGAAGGAGCACGGACGGGGTAGCGTCAGGGGCATGCGCCACCTGCTCCTGTGTTGGCTCGGGGTCTGTCTGTCTTCCACTGCGTGGGCAAGAATCCCCTTGCCGGAGGCGGGAATCCCCGACCCCTTGCGCTTGGTGTTGTCCGAGTCGTCGCTGAGGGTGGTTGAAGGGGGCACGGCGTCCATCCACGTGTCGTTGTCCGGCCACCTGTGGCCCGGCGGCCCGGGTGAGTCGCTCACCGTCACGGTGGCGCGGACGGACGGCGACGCGGACCTCACGGTGCGGGAAGGAGCGTCGCTCACGTTCGCCCCGACGAACTGGGACCCCCAGGAGGTGGTGCTGGCGGCCGCGAAGGACGCGGACAACGAGGACGGCACGGCCATCTTCACGGTGTCCGCGCCGGGCCTGGAGTCGCTCACCTTCGTCGTGACGGAAGCGGATCAGGACCCCCTGGCTCCGGTCTTCACCCCCGTGCTGGTCCCCCAGGCCGTGGTGGGTGTCCCCTATCAGCTCGCAGTGCACGCGCGGGGACGGCCCGCGCCGACGTATGCCCTGCGCACCGCGCCTCCCGGGATGAGCCTGGATGCGCTGGGCGACCTCACGTGGACGCCTTCCCAGCTGGGGGCGGTGGACGTGGTGGTGGTGGCGAGCAATGGGCAGCAACCCGATGCGGAGCTGTCCTTCCGGCTCGTCGTGGGGACGGATCAGCCCCCTTCGGCGCGCATCACCGCCCCGCTCTATGACGAACGGCTGTCAGGGCTCCTTGCCGACTTCACCTGCGAGTGCATCGACGACGTGGGTTGCGTACGCGCGCAGTTCCGGGTGAATGGTGTGCCTCTGGTGACGCGGGAGGGCCCGGGCCCCATCTATTCCGTGGGGGGTTGGGACATCTCGGAGCTCACGCCTGGAGGCTATGTCCTGCAGGTCTTCGTGACGGACTCGGCAGGACACGTAGCCGAGGCGGAGGCCGTCAGGGTGTTCGTCGACGGTCCCGGCCCGGACGCGGGAACGGCGGTGGATGGTGGGCCCATCGTGGTGGGGGACGAGGGCGACGACATCATCGACCCCTGGAGCTGCGACTGCGCGACCACCGGGTTGGCTCCGGCGGTGTGGATGGGGCTGGGCCTGTTGGGGCTGCGCGCCCGGCGTCGCCGGGTCTGAGCGGGTTCCGCGCGCGGCGAAGGCTCAGGCGTGCTCGGAGCCGGGCAGCTCTTTGTCCAGCGAGGCCTCCGCGTGCGGCGGGGCCTCCACCGCGTTCGTCGCGGGCAGTGAGGGCGCGGCCTCGGAGACGGCGCGGGCCAGGTCGTGGGGCGCGCGGATCAACGCCTCCAGCGCGGCGGTGCTCGCGGGGACGCCGCGCTGCTCCACCTGGAGCCAGCCGCCCTTGATGCTCACGCGGCGGTGGCCCTTCAGGCCCAGCAGGCGCTGACGCACGCCCGGATCCAGGATGATGGGACGCGCTTCCGGGGACAGCCCCTCCACCTGGAAGGCCGCGTCCAACTCCGAATCGCCCAGCGCCTCTTCGCGAGGCGTGGCGGCGCCGGGAATCTTGTCCTCGGGACGCTCGTGCTCCAGCAGCAGGTCCGCGGGCAGCGCGCCCTCCAGGTCCAGCCGCAGCACCGTCACGGTGTGGCGCTTCTTGCTGCTCGCGCCGCGCTTGCCCGTGGCCAGGAGCAGCGTCCGCCCTTGGTAGCGCCCCTGCACCTCCATCCGCCGCTCCGCGATGGAGAGGCCGTGCGCCTTCGCGAACGCCTCCCACGCGGCGCGCTGGCGGCGCTTGAGCTGGAACAGCGTGGCGAGGACCAGGACGCCCAGGACGAGCAGGGACGCGAGGATGCCGAGCGGGGAGAAGACACCGGAAAGCATGGCGGCGCATTGTGCACTGGCCTCGCGGCGCGTGGTCCATCAATCCGATCGCGGATGCACCTCCGTGCGCCGGGCAGGCTTGCTGCATGGGTGCGTGGACCTGGGGAAGGAACGCCGCGCGAGCGCAAACGTGTGGAATTCCGTGTGTCTCGCGCGGACCGTGCGCACGCATGGCGCAGGCCCCCCATGCCACGGGTGTGCCCTCGCGGGTGGGCCTCGGCCGCATGCGGAGGCTCCGTGGCGCGTGGGGTAGGGAGGATGGGACGCGTCGGGCAGGCCACGGATGCAAGCTCGCGGAATGACACCCTTTTTCGACAATGTCAGAGGGGGCGGGTAAGGG